>NZ_JANKBZ010000014.1 GCF_024623785.1 Archangium lipolyticum | reverse complement strand
CGTGACGTACTCTCATTCCTTACCGATACCCTCGCCGCGCACCGCCGCGGCTTGCGCGGGCCTTCGCTCCTCCCCACCGTGCCCGTACCTCAGCTCGCGCTCGCTGCCTGAGTCGGTGAACGGTTACCAATGGTTTTGATGATCAGCTACGACCTCAACGGGCACGAGCGCCCGAAGGCCTACGAAGTTGTGAAATCTTTCATCGAGAGGAACTCCATCTCCTGGGCACGCCCGCTCAGGTCCCAGTGGTTCGTCGAAACGTCAGAGTCGCCGAACTGGTGGACTGAGCAGCTCAGGAGTCTCATCGACCAGGACGACCGTCTCTTCGTTTGTCGGATTCCCCCGAACACGAACTTGTACCAGCCCTCTTACCAGGGCTATCTCGACAATGAGATTTGGAACTGGCTGAGCCCCCGCGTCAGGTGAGCACCCGCCAAGGCAAGTCACCGTCGCTCCGCCTTACCCTGCGGCGCTCGCCTCAGCCATGGACGAGCGCCGTTTTCTTTTGCGGGTGGCGTTCTGGGCCTGGAGCGACTTCCCAGGTACGTTAAGACCGCGCCAACCCCATGGAGTGGGGACCTCCAAGAAGGCGCGTTCGGCGGCGCATTTGGGGCGTTGAGGAGTGGTCTCGCAGTGAATGCTCGTCGTTCTCACCTACTGCCCGAGCCTGCACCCTCGGGCCTCAGAAAAATGGGTAAGGTCGAAACTCGAACGGACTCCCTGGCCCATGTCCTGCTCCGGAAAAACAAAAGGCCCCAGATTCCGGAGAACCTGGAGCCCTGAAGAGTGGGGGCGGCGGGAATCGAACCCGCCGCCGTGCTTCGACTCAGCGCCCCGTGAGGTTCTGGAGGACGAAGTCCCAGTTCACGAGCTTCTCGAGGAACGTGTCGATGTACTTCGGGCGGGCGTTGCGGAAGTCCACGTAGTACGCATGCTCCCACACGTCGATGGTCAGCAGCGCCTTCTGGCCATGCTTGAGCGGCAGATCCGCGTTGCCCGTCTTGGTCACCGCGAGCTTGCCCTTCTCGAGCACGAGCCAGGCCCAGCCCGAGCCGAACTGCGTGGCGGCGGCGTTCGCGAACTCCTCGCGGAAGCGCTCGAACGAGCCGAAGTCGCGCGTGATGGCCTCCGCGAGCTCACCCGTCGGGCGCCCACCCCCGTTCGGCTTCATGCAATGCCAGTAGAACGTGTGGTTCCACACCTGGGCGGCGTTGTTGAAGACGGCTCCCTCGCTGCCGAGGATGACCTGCTCCAGCGACTGGCTCGCCTCGGGCTTGCCTTCGAGCAGCTTGTTCAGGTTCGTCACGTACGCGGCGTGGTGCTTGCCGTGGTGGTACTCGAGCGTCTCCGCGCTGATGTGAGGGGCGAGAGCATCCTTCTTGTAGGGCAGGTCGGGGAGGGTGAACGGCACGGGATACGTCCTTTCGTCTGGAGTTCTCTGCGTTATGCCTCCGCTCTACCGGCACATGGTCCATGCGTCAGCTGGTTGGACAACGGGTTGGCGGATTTCCAATGGGATGGCGCGGATGCGTGGCCTGGAGCCCATTCCCATTTCCGGCGCCGTGTCTCTTCGTCAGCTCCGTGGTTCGGGTGCAGGGCTGAGCTACGTCCCGTTCGAGCCGCCAGGGGTTCGTGGCGGCTCGGGCTCCTTGTGGAACATGCGGGCGAGGATCCGCTCCGCCGCGTCCGCGAGCACGTCTCGCTCCAGCCGTATCTCATCGCCGAAGAAGCGGTCGCCCACGCTGGCATCGAGTGCGTGGGTGGCGAGCAACTCGAAGGCCGCCGCTTCGTCGAAGGCTGTCTCGGCCGCCAGGACGCGCTTGCCCGGCTGAAGGTCCTCCTGGTCGAAGCGGCCCTCCCACGTCTCTCCCAGGGCGACGGAGAAGTATTGCAGGGCCACGTTTCCGGGCCGGGACATGTGCGAGGCCGCGACCACCGCGCGCAGCCGGGCACGCTCCTCCGGAGTCATCTGCTGCTTCCAGGCCTCGACCGTGGCATGCATGGTCTCGAGCTGGTCGCGTGCCGCGTCCTCCGAGTTGCGCATGAGATCCTCGACCCGTGCGCGGGTGAAGGCGGAGAGGGCCTCGGGCGCGACGCGGTTGCCGGCGAGCACCTGCTCGAGCAGCGCGAGCGAGGCGTCCAGGATGCGGTGCTGGCGTGCGAGGGACTCCGGGGTGAAGCCACGGTGTTCCAGGCTGGCCGCCGCCGTGGTGATGAGCCGCCGGAGTTCGATGAGCCGGTCCCGCGTGGCCTCGTCGAGCGCGCCGCGGACGCCCGACAGGAGCACGTGGAGGGCGAGGGGAAGGTGGTTGATGGCCTTGAGCTCGTGGTAGCGCCGGGTGCGCGCGGGGCCCTCGAAGCGCTGGCCTCCCCTCCGGAGGATGAGCAGGTCGTCGATCTGGGCGATGACCGGGCCCATGCTGGCGAGCACGGCCTCGCGGCGCGCGGCGTAGGCGCCACGGAAGGCCTCGTTGAGGGCCAGGAGTGGATCGGAAGGCTCCAGCGCGGCGGCGGTGGGTGGTGGGGCAGGGGTAACGGGGCACTCGGCCATGCCTGGAGCCTAACCCGGATCAGCTCTTCTTCTTTCTCGGACGCAAGGCGAGGGCGATGAACTCGGTTCTGCCCCTGACGCCATCGGCCTTGAGCTTCTGATAGATACTCCCCAATTGTTTCTTCACGGTCCCAAGCTCTTTGTTGGCCTTGTTGGCGATGTCCTTGTCGGACAAGCCCTGAGCCAGGAGGTTCGCGATCTCGGCTTCCTTGGGGGTCAACTTCTCGAGCCATGAGGTGAGATAGGGGTGAATCACCTCCTGGAATCGCAATTGCCAGTATTGGTGGCCATCCACGTGCGGCAACTGGACGAACGTCACCCTCAAGGTCTCTCCCTCGACCTTTCGTTCCCAGAGGTCCGTCCCTGTCTCGAGATTGCCCGCGTCCCGCATCAATGCGGTCAGCTTGTCCAGGAGCACACGAGGCAACCCCGATTGGGCACACTCCTTCGGCGAGAACCATTTACCGAGCAGGTCGGACACAGGACCCGTTCTCTTCACCTCCTCGCCGGTGGAAGTCAGCACCAGGAACGCCGGTTTCTGGCCATCCGGCTGTACCTCCAGGAGGTTGTCCATCAGCTCACGCTCCACGAACACCCGGCATTTCTGGATGGCTTTCGCGAGCATCGGGGTGATCTGCTGGAGGATGTACCGCTCGCGGTCGGAAAAGGGCCAGCGCTTCATCCGGTACACGCTGAGTCCTCCGTTTCCCTCCCATCCCGCCTGGGTCAGATAGACCGACATGACCTGCTCGAGTGGAACGCCCATGTCTTGACCGAGCCGGTAGACGAAGCTGGATTCCAGCGTCTCGCGCGTGATGATGTCCAAATCACGCAAGACGATGTTGCGGTGTTCCAGGTTGGCGGCGCGGATGACGTCCTCTTTCTTCCAGTCCGCGTAATGGGCGAAGTACACGGAGGGCATCTTCGCCACCAACCAGTCGTCCAGGTTGGGTTGTCCGAGCCTGGATGCGCAGAGCGCCATGCAATCCGCCGAGACCAGCTGGAGCAGGAACTCCTCGGTGCTGTTGACCAGTTCCTGCAGGGTCCGGGAATGGATCAAAGCCTCCATCAACCTGCCGACGAGCAGGCGCTCCCGTGGCTTCATTCGTTCCCAATCCAGCGTCATCCTCGCGCCTTTCTCTTGGGCCCCTCGTCCAATGTAGCCCCCCGGGCCTCCGCTGTCCCTACCTCCAAAGGAGTATGAAGACCCTCCGATCCCCGGCGCTTCTCCCCGCGCACGGGGTGGTGGATTGTGGACGCTCGCCTTCCTGGAATGGGAGCAGCGGGGACGTCACCTGCTGGCGGAGGCAGAGGAGGCGGGCATCTCCACGCGCTGCCACCGCTGGTTGCCATCGCGCCTGTAGAAATTGTCTACCTCGAAGGTGCCCGCCCGCAGTCCTCCGTCTCGAACCTCCACCGGCCCCACGCACTGCACGGGTCTGCCGCTGAGCGCCTCCGCGAGGTAGCCGTCGCGGCGCAGCACGAAGAGTGTCTTGACCAACTCCGCGAGCCTGTCACGGGTGGTGCTGAACGCCTGGGGCGGGGGAGTGCTGCTGGCACAGCCAAGAGAACCTGGCAGCACCAGCGAGCACATGAGGAGCAGGACCGGAAACCGACGGATGGGAGCGGGGGAAAGAGCTTCGCCGTGCATGGTGGGCACCTCCGGGGCATCTGGGATTCGTTCCAGTGCCTGGGCGGCAGGATGCCCCGTGAGGTCGGTCGCGTCTGTACGCCTTTAGGAGCAAGGATGGGCGATCGCTCAGAGGCGGAGGCCGGCGAAGAGCTGCACGTTGAAGCCGCTCATGCTCCAGGTGGACTGGCTGTCGGAGAGGGTCACGTTGCCCGCCCGGACGGTGTAGTTGTACTGGCCGGAAGACAGGCGCAGGCGGCCCTCGGCCCCGAGGAAGAGGTTGTCCTGGAGGAAGTACTTGCCGCCGACGCCCAGGCCCACCGAGGGGCTCACGTCGTGGCCCTTGTACTCGAAGGGCGTGCCGGCACCGTCACCGGTCACGCTCGTGGTGGTGTAGGTGATGCCCGCGAGCACCAGCCCGTAGAGGTCCACCTTCTCCAGTCCCGACGCCTTCTCCGGGACGAAGTGGTAGGTGGCCCGCGCGTGCGGCGAGTAGAACAGGTGGCTGAAGCTGTAGCCGGTGGCCAGGTTGAGCGCGAGGCAGGGGGTGACGCAAGCGCCCACCTCGAGCTCACCGCCCACCGCGAGCACGCCGGGGCCCAGCTTCAGCAGGCCCAGGTCCGCTCCCACGCCCAGGTTGACGAAGGCCAGGATGATGTCCGCGTTGAGCGTCGCGCGGATGTCGACGTCTCCCACGCCTTGCAGCCGGTTCGGACCGGACTCGGTGACGGACTGGGTCTCCGCCACCGGCGTCTGGGTCTCCTGGGCCCGCGCGGACGTCACCGTCAGCAGCGTGGCCAGACACAGCGTTCCCATCAGGGTCTTCATGGCTTCTGATATTCCACGTCGAATGTGACTTTTTGCCGGGGCTCCAGCCGGAAGGACTTCTCCCAGCGATCCTTGCCGGTGGTGACGACGAGCTGGTGCTCGCCCTCGAACAGCGAGAGCTTCGGACCCACCTTGCGGCCATCGAGGAAGATGCGTGAGCCCGCCGGGGCCCGCACCTGCACGGTGCCCCTGCCCAGGAGGAAGCGTTGGATCGTCGTGCCCTCGGGGCGCACGGTGATGGCGCGCGTCGTCCGCACCCCCTTGGCCGGGTTGCTCAGCTCCAACGTGTACGCGCCGGGCGCGAGCGGCACCGCCATCGGTGTCCGGCCGAGCCGCTTGCCATCGAGTGACACGTCCACGGGTGGCAGCACGAAGAGCTGCAGCCGGGTGGTCACCGCGGGCTGCGCGGTCGAGGGCGCTTCGGGTGTGTCCGTGTTCCCGGAGGATGGAGGAGGCGCGGAGGCCGTACCCGAGACGGGCACCACGGCTCCCGCCGGCGCGGCGGGTGGCGGACCTCCCGCGGCCACCACGGACGAGGCCGTTGCCGGGCTCGCACCACCATCCTCCGTCGGCGCGGGCTGTGCGCTGGCGGGGGACGAGCCAGTGGTTCCCGCTGAGGCCGCGAGCCCGTCCGCGTTCGCTGGGGCGGGGGCCGCGGGAGGCGTGGCGGCCACGGGCACCACGCCCGGGTCCGCGGGCCGGGCGGCCTGCTGGCGCTCGTTCCACAGGAAGAGGCCCCCCGTGGCGGCGGCGGCGGTGGCGGCCAGCGCTCCCACCATCAGTGGGACGCGCGAGCGCCGCTTCGGGTTCGGGCGTGGGAGCTCGTCGTCCTCCAGCAGGGCCTTGGGTTTCGGCTTCGGCTCATCCAGGGGCAGGGGGCGGATCGGCTCGCGGAGCGGTGGGGTGGGCTCCTCGCGTGAGAGCGGACGGGCGATCCCGGGACGTGAGTGCCGGCCGGTGAGCTCCATCACCGAGTCGATGGCATCCGCGTCCTCGTCCTGGAGGGCGATGTCCACCGGAATGTCGTCCGACTCCAGGGGCTCGGGGGACTCCACGGGAGGGACGCTGACGGAGATGGGGCGGGTCGCGGGGTACGCGGGAGGAGGAGGCGCGGGCTGAACGATCGGCATCCCCGCGCCGGAGAGCCTCCGGGACGCCTCCGCCAGGCCGATCTCCAACATCTGGCGCCGGGTGGCGCGTGCATCGCGGTCGGGCGGGAAGAGCTGGGCGAGGAACTCCGCGAAGGTCTCCGCGGAGGGGAGCCCCTGGACGGCTGCCACCACGGCCTCACGGAACTCGAGGGCGGTGGCATACCGATCATTGGCGCGCTTGGCGGTGGCGGTGCGGACCACCTCGGCCAGGGGCTTGGGGATGTCGGAGGGCAGGGGCGGGAGCTGCCGGGAGATGGTGGCCTGATCGGCGTCCGGCGTGTCCTGGAAGGGCATGCGCCCCGTGAGGCACTCGTAGAGCAGCAGGCCCAGGAGGAACACGTCGGTGCGCGCGGTGACGGCCTCGCGGCCGCCCATGAGCTGCTCGGGGGCGCTGTAGTTGCGGCGGTTGCGCACGCGGCGGCCGTTACGCTCGCGGGGAGCGACGCTCAAGGCCCCATAGCCCGTCACCTTGCACACGCCGTTGAAGGAGACCATCACGGTTTCCGGGCGCAGGTCTCCGTGCACGAGCGCGGTGCCGTCGTCGTTGCCGGCCAGGTGCGCGTAGTGGGCACCCATGGCCACGTCCGAGGCGATGAGCGCGGCGAAGGCGGGGGGAATGCGCGGGCGCACCTCCAACAGCCGGCGCAGCGACTCGCCATCGGCGAACTCGGTGACGCGGGCGAGCCCGGCCTCCAGCGTCACCAGTCCGTGGACACGCAGGATGTTGGGGTGATCGAGGACGGCGGCGCGCTGCGTCTCCCGCTGCAGCCCCGCCGTCAGATCGGGATCCCTCGCGACCTCGGGCGGAGCCCACACCAACACCACCGGACGGGGCGGGGCGCCCGTGTCGAGCGCCAGGCCCAGGAATGCGCGGGAACCCTCGCCCGCCAGGAGCGGGCCAAGGGGCTGATAGCGAACCAGACTCATTGGAGCCCCATGCTAGAGGCCCCGGCCCGGGGATCGCCAGTTCCCCCCTGTCTAGAAGGGCAGGGTGACGTGGTATCCGTAACGTCCGCGCCGCACGAGCAGCAGCACGCTGCGCGAACCCCGGGCGCTCAGCAGGGCCTCCTGGAAGGAGGCCGGCTCGGCGACCGGCTGGTTGTTGACGCGGGCGATCAGGTCTCCCGGCTCCAGCCCCACCTCGGCGGCCGCCGAGCCGGGGCGCACGGACTGGACGGACATGCCGCCGCGCACCGGCTTCACCCTCAGTCCCAGCCTGTTCCACGCGAGGGCCTCGATGAGCTGCGGCGGGAACTCCACGGGGGTGACCTGGAGGGTGCGCTGGCCGCCCTCGCGGAAGATGACGAGCGGGAAGGCGGCGCGGGCGGGGTAGCCCCGGGCGCGGGTGACGTAGTCCTCGGCGTCGGAGACGCGCGAGCCGCCCATCTCGGCCAGCACGTCGCCGCGGCGGATGCCCGCCTGGTCGGCGGGGCTGCCCGGCTCCACGTCGCTGACGACGGCGCCGTAGGTGCGGTCCCACCCGAGCTGCCGGGCGAGCCTCGGCGACAGATCCTGCGCCTCGATGCCCACCCAGGCCGGGCGCACCTTCCCGAAGCGGGTGAGCTCGTCCATGATCCGCCGCACCTTGTCCGCGGGGATGGCGAAGCCGATGCCCTGGGCGCTGGCGAAGATGGCGGTGTTGATGCCGATGACGTCTCCGTCCACGTTGAGCAGCGGCCCGCCCGAGTTGCCCGGGTTGATGGCCGCGTCCGTCTGGATGAAGTCGTTGTAGGTGCGTCCGTCCGCCTTGAAGGTGCGGCCCGTGGCGCTCACCACGCCCGACGTCACCGTCTTGCTCAGGCCGAAGGGGCTGCCGATGGCGACGACCGTCTCGCCGATCATCAGATCCGAGCTGGTGCCCAGCTTCGCGGCGGGCAGCGGCTGCTTGGAGCTGACCTTGAGCACGGCCAGGTCGTTGTTGGCGTCGCTGCCGATGACCTCGGCCTCCAACTCGCGTCCGTCGGCCAGCACCACGTGGATGGCCGAGGCGCCGCGGATGACGTGGTCATTGGTGACGATGGTGCCGTTGGGGTCCACGATGACGCCGCTGCCCAGGCCCTGCTGGCGCTGCGCCTGCGGGGGCGCGCCGAAGAACTCCTCGATCATCGAGCGGCGGCCGCGGAAGGGCGACTCCACCTCCTGCTCGGTGCCGATGAAGACGACCGCTGGAGAGACCTTTTGGACCACCTCCACGACTTCATTGCGCCGCCGGGCGGCATCGGCCCGGGCGTTGGTGCCACCAGTGAAAGCCAGCAGCACCGCGAGTGTCAGTCCCCATCGGATGGTCTGGTGCTTCACGTCGAATCCTCCCTCTGCGCGGATGCGGTGTCGGGTGAGAGACGCCCTGATTGTCGGGAACCGCGCAAGCCTTCCGACATTCCCGGAGAGCGCACTGGACGTTTCCGGACAGGGGTGAGTGGAATGAGCCCATGAGTCTCGTCCTGGTAGCGGACGATGAGCCCGCGGTGCTCGAGGTGTTGAGTCAGGTCGTCGAGGATCTGGGACACGATGTGATCCAGGCGCGCGACGGCGAGGAAGCATGGAATCTCGCGCGGGCGCGCCGTCCGAACCTGGTGGTCACGGACCACATGATGCCGCGGCTGAGTGGTCTGGAGCTGTGCCGCAAGCTGAAGAGCGACGAGGTGCTGGGCCATGTGCCCATCATCCTGTTGAGCGCGGTGCTGCCGCATGGTGCGCCCGAGGCACATGCCTTCCTGCACAAGCCCTTCGAGATCACGGACTTCGAGGCGTTGATCCGCCAGGCCCTGGCGGAGGCGCCGCGTCCGAAGGCGCTGGAGGGACCGTCGGCGGTGGAGGTGCTGGGCAACTGGGTGGCGCGCGGCTTCGAGGGACCGCTGTCCACCGCGCGAGCGCAGGTGGAGCGGCTGCGCGCGGAGGGAAGAGCGGACGGTGGGGCGTTGGAGACGCTCGGGGCCCAGTTGAAGGCCCTGGAGACGCTGACGCGGGACTTCCACGAGGTGACGGCCCTGGCGGCCCGGACGGTGACGCTCGAGCCGGTCTTGGCGGATCTGGGGGTGCACCTGCGCGGAGAGCTGGAGGCCTGGAAGCAGGCCCATCCCCAGGTGCGGTGGGTGCTGGACGTGCCGCCGGGGCCGGTGGAGCTGCGGTTCGATCTGGCGCGGATGCGGCAGGTGCTGGACGTGCTGCTGAACCATGCGAGCCGGCACGGCGGAGAGGTGCGGGTGGAGCTGGAGGCCACGCCGTCGTTGGCGACGGTGCGCGTGAAGGATCGGGGCCCGGGCATCTCGGACGAGGAGCTGCGACAGCTCTTCGAGCCCTTCCGGACAGGAGAAGGGCTGGGGCTCTACATCGCCTCGGAGCTGGCGCGGCTGCATGGCGGCGGGCTCTCGGTGGAGTCGAAGAAGGGGCAGGGCACGACGTTCAGCGTGATCCTGCCCCGGGCCTGAGCTGCTACTTGCGCTCGGACTTCAGCATCCAGCCGATCATCTTGTAGAGCAGCCGGGCGCCGACGTTGCCATCCCACTCACCGCCCTCCGGATCCGGGGCGACCTCGGTGAGGTCGAACCCGACGATGGTGCGCCCGGAGCGGACGACACCGGAGATGAGCGCGACGGCCTCGGGGAAGGAGAGCCCACCGGGGACGGGGGTGCCGGTGTGGGGGCACAGGGTGGGATCGAGCCCGTCGATGTCGAAGGACAGGTAGACGTGCTGGGGCAGGTGCTTGACGATCTCATCGACCTGACGGTTCCAGGGGATGCCATCGAAGCGCTTGTGGTTGATGTCCGAGTCGAAGAAGGCGCGGACGCGGCCGTTGGACTGCTCGATGACGCGGTGCTCGTCCTCGCTCATGTCGCGGATGGCGACCTGGACGAGGGAGTGCACGCCGGGGATGCGCTTCACCACGTTGAACATGATGGAGGCGTGGGACCAGGTGAAGCCCTCGTAGGCGTCGCGGAGGTCGGCGTGGGCATCGAGGTGGAGGACGCCGAGGCCGGGGTACTTCTCGGCGTGGGCGCGGATGATGCCGTAGGAGATGGAGTGGTCACCGCCGACGGCGCCGACGCGCTTGCCCTTGGCGAGCCACTCCTGGGCGGTGCGGTAGACGGCGTCGTGGAGCTGCTCGCAGAGCTGGTTGACCTCGGTGGAGGCGGCCCGGAGCTCGGGGTTGGAGTGGTCGATGCCACCGGCCTCGATGATGGGGACGGCGCGCGCCTTGGCGCGGGTGTTCCAGGCGCGCCACTGCTCGGGCTCGGGGAGGAGGGCGATGCCGCGCTCGTAGGGGCGGCCGGTCTCGACATCGAAGAGGTCGACCTGGCGGCTGGCCTCGAGGACGGCGGAGGGGCCGTCGGAGGTGCCACCGCCGTAGCTGGTGGTGGCCTCGAAGGGGACGGGGATGAGGACGACGTGGGCCTCATCGGGGGAGTGGGGGAGGCCGAAGATGCCGGAGTCAGGGGAGGCGGCGGCGCTGGGGTCGAAGGCAGCAGGCATGGTGGCGGCGGAGGATAAGGGTCCGTGTGCGTGAAGCAACGGTCCTCTTCTCTGGAGCCATTTCCCCTCTCCCTCCGGGAGAGGGACGGGGTGAGGGTACCCGCGCCCGTTCTCCTACCCGGCGGCCGGCCTGCCACCCAAGAGGGACCCAGAGGACACAGGGGAGAAGAAGCTGGAAGGGGGAAGGGCCCAGGTGGAGCCCTCCCCCCTCCGCTGACGGACCCTCGCCCTCGGGGAGAGAGTCAGGGTGGGGGCATCTTGCCTGGCCACCCCGTTCGCGCTTCGAGTATCGGCAAGGTACCTGGGGAGCCCGGGGGGCGCTGTGAAGCAGGCCACAGGCATCCTGTGAAGCACTTCACTCCATCGGCTCAGTCCCAGCGGAGCACGAGCTTGCCCACGGACTCGTTGCGGGCCATCCGGGCGAGCGCCTCACGGGCCTCGCGCATGGGGTACACGGCATCGACGACGGGCGTGAGCGTCCCGGCCCGGAACAGGGGGAGGAGGTGCCTCTCGGTGGCCTGGGCGAGGGCCATCTTCTCCTCGGGAGGCCGGCTGCGGAGCACGGTCCCGGTGATGCGCAGCCGCCGGGTGAGGATGACGTTCAGGTCCGCCGGGGCCTGAGCGCCAGCCACCAGCCCCACGAGCATCACGCGTCCCTGGGGAGCCATGGCCCGGAGCGTCTCCGGGAGGTAGTCCCCGCCCACGAGGTCCAGCGTCAGGTCCACGCCGCGCCCGCCGGTGGCTTCGCGCACGGCCTCGGCGAAGCGCGGGGGAGAGACATCACACAGCACCGTCTTCTCCACGCCCCAGGCGGAGGCGCGCGAGAGCTTCTCCGCGTTCCGCCCCGTCCCGAAGACCCGGGCCCCCATGGCGCGGCAGATCTGCGCGGCTGCGGAGCCCACGCCGCTGGCCACGGCGTGGATGAGGACGGACTCGCCCATGCGCAGTCCGCCCTGGAGCACGAGCGCGTCGAAGGCGGTGAGGTAGGCCTCGGGGAGCGAGGCGGCCTGAGCGAAGTCGAGGTTCTCCGGCATGGGGAGGGCCTCTCGCTCATGGGTGATGAGCTGCTCGGCGAAGGCGCCACCGCCGACGAGTCCCATCACCCGGTCACCGACCTTGAAGCGGCGGACGAGGGGGCCGGTGGCGATGACCTCGCCGGCGTATTCGAGACCAGGAACATCGGGGGGGGCGCCGGGCGGAGGGGGGTAGGCGCCGCGGATCTGAAGGAGGTCGGCGCGGTTGAGGGCGGTGGCGCCCACGCGCACGAGGAGGTCCGAGGGACCGGGAGTGGGAGCGGGACGTTCCTCGAAGTCGAGCACCTCGGGGCCGCCGGGGCGGGTGATGCGGAGGACCTGCATGGGGGACACCTCACTCAGGGGCTGTTGAACCGGCGCAGTCAAGCACGGATGCTCCCGCGTCACGACCTTCGGGTGACGAGGTGCGTGACGAGGGTGAAGTACGTGAAGAGGGTGATGTTGTCGGAGATGGCGAGCACCAGGGGCGCCGAGGCCATGTGCGGATCCACGCGGAAGCGGTGGAAGAGGAAGGGCAGCACGGCCCCGAGGATGGCGGCGAGCGATGTGGACAGCGTGATGGCGATGAAGAGGACGAAGGGGAAGACGAGGTTGGGGGCGTAGATGCGTCCGAGGAGGGCCACCACCGTAGCCGCCATCATCCCGGCCAGGCTGGTGCCGAGCACCTCGCGGCGCACCTGGGACCTGTCCACATGCTGCTCGGCGAGCATGGATGTGGACACGGCGGTGGTCTGCACCCCGAGGCTCTCGGAGAGGACGAGCACCATGGGGATGAAGGCGGCGACCACGACCAGCTCCTCCACCGTCCGCTCGAAGATGCGCGAGATGGTGGCCGCGAGAAATCCCCCGCCGATGTTGACGAGCAGCCAGGGGAAGCGCCGCAGGGCCATCACGAGGGGGCGCCGCTCCTTGCTCTCGTTGTCGGGGAGGCCGACGAAGCGGTACACCTCGCCGCGCACCCGGCCCTCCACCTCGTCGAAGAGGGTGTCGGAGAAGGTGTCGACGAAGTTGCTGACCTCCACCACGCCGACGATGCGGTCCTCGGTGTCCACCACCGGGAAGGCGAGGAAGCGGTAGGTGACGAAGAAGTCCTCCACCAGCGAGTCCGGCGCGTTCGCGGGCAGCTTCACCACGCGGGTGAACATGAGCGAGGAGATGCGCTCCTCGGGCGAGGCACGGATGAGCTTGCGGCTGGGTACCACGCCCACCAGACGGCCGGCCGGATCGCACGCGTAGCAGTAGAAGATCTCATTGGTGCCGGGCGCGGCGCGGATCTTCTCCAGGGCCTGGGCGACGGTGTCCTCGGCGCCCACGGCGACGAAGTCACGCGAGAGCCGATCGCTGCGCAGCAACGTGTGTTCTTCGTCGGCAGAGGCCACGCGGGACTCTAAACGCGCTGGCCCGTCGGAGCGTCAAGGCTTATGACTACGGCGTGTCCACGACTGTGCGAGAGTGTTCCATCTGCCGGAAGCCGGTTGCCCCGCGCGCCGAGAACCCGGCGTTTCCCTTCTGCTCCAAGCGCTGCCGGATGGTGGACCTGGGGCGCTGGCTGGGTGAGGAGTACCGCGTCCCGGATCGTCAGGCCGACGAGCAGGAAGACGAGCTTCCGGCCGATCAGCACCCCGAGCGCGGCGGCGACGCGTGAGCGGGCTGTGCGACCTGCACTGCCACCTCGTGCCCGGGGTGGATGACGGGGCGCGCACGCTGGAGGACGCTCTGGAGATGGCGCGGGCGCTGGTGGACCTGGGCTTCACCACGGTGGCTCCCAGTCCCCACGCGCGGCCCGAGTACCCCTCGCACTCGCGGGAGATAGTGGAGGCTCGGCTGGTGGAGCTCCGCGAGGCGCTCGAGCGCGAGGGCGTGAAGCTCACGTTGGGGACGAACGCGGAGAACTTCCTCGACGAGGCCTTCTTGCGCGGGCTGGGGACGCCGGAGGCGCGGCTGCTGGGAGCGGGGAAGTACGTGCTGGTGGAGCTGCCGTATACCTCCCCGGTGCCAGCGCTGACGGACATCCTCTTCCGCATCCGCCTCAAGGGGGTGACGCCGCTGCTGGCGCACCCGGAGCGCTGCCTGGAGTTCGAGCGTCCAGGCCGGGCGGCCGAGGCGGTGCGCACCGGGGCGCTGCTGCAACTGGACGTGGGAGCGCTGACGGGGCGGTACGGAGGGACGGCGAAGAAGCTGGCACGCGCCTTCCTGGAGGATGGGCTGTACGCCGTGGGGGCCACGGATCTGCACGGACCGGTGGGGGCGCGGGAGTGGGTGGGGAAGGCGCTGGCCGAGCTACGGAGCAGGGTAGGCGAGCGGGCCTTCACCCGGCTGATGGCCACGTCGCCAGCCCGATTGTTGACGGGGGAAGCCCTGGAGTCCGGGCGAGGGTGACGATATACGGGCGCCGTGAACCGCGCCGTCAAGCTGATTGCGAGCCTGCTCGTCACCCTTCTCTTCACCTGGTGGGCCTTCCGGGACACGGACTGGCACTCGCAGGTGTCGAGCCTGAAGTCGGCCAACTACCTGTGGGTGTTGCCGTACTTCGCCATCCTGACGCTCATCCACCTGTCGCGGACGCTGCGGTGGGGGTGCCTGCTGTCGGGACTGGAGCGGGTGCCCTTCAAGAAGCTGAACGAGGCGTCGGGCATCGGCTTCATGATGCTGCTGGTGCTGCCGTTCCGGTTGGGCGAGTTCGCGCGGCCCTTCCTCATCGCGCAGCGCAGCTCCATCCGCCGGAGCGCGGCGATGACGTCGGTGGTGCTCGAGCGCATCACGGACGGCATGTTCGTGTCGGTGGGGATGTGGGTGCTGCTGCTGTTCGTGACGGCGGAGGTGCCCGAGGTCCGCTACGTGAAGCTGGGCGCGACGCTGATGTTCGCGGTGTTCGGCGGCGGGCTGGCCTTCCTGCTGTTCGCGCTGAAGCACCAGGCGAGCGCGGTGCATCTGGTGAGGGCCACGGTGGGCCGCCTGGCGCCGGGCGTGGCGGACAAGATGGCGGACGTCGTGGACACCTTCGTGGGGGCCATGAGGCAGCTGCCGGATCGCCGCCAGATGACGGGCTTCTTCCTCTACACGCTGGTGTACTGGGCGCTGAACGGGCTGGGGATGGCGGTGCTGTCGCGGGCGTTCGGGACGATGAACCTGACGCCCTTCCAGGCCTACGTGGTGATGTCGGTGCTGGTGGTGGGGGTGATGATCCCCGCGGCACCGGGCATGGTGGGGACGTTCCAGGCGGCGGTGAAGGTGGGGCTGTCGCTGTTCCTCCCGGCGTCGGTGGTGAACTCGAGCGGGTTGGCGTACGCGAACGTGCTGTGGCTGTGCCAGACGGTGCAGCAGATCGGCTTCGGCGTGGTGCTGATGTCGATGGCGCACGTGTCCTTCAAGGACATCGCGGGCAAGCTGAACAAGGAGCAGGAGGCCACCTCGTCGCTGCCGTCGGCCTGACCCACCCACCCCTCTCCCTTCGGGAGAGGGACGGGGTGAGGGTACTGTCTACAACTCCTCGTTGAGCCAGCGGATGATGGCGTCGCGGATGGAGGCGGGGCGCTCAACGGAGCCACGGGTACCGAATCCGCGGCCCATGTCCGCCGGGGGCGGAGCCTTCTCGCGGGCCAGGGCCTGGGTACGTCCCGGGGAGGGCATGGCGGTCCTCACTGTCCGTCTCCGGGGGCGGACAGGCGGCCGTACTTGGCCAGCAGGTCCTCCACGGCCTCGCGGAGGTACTCGCTCTGGTGGATGCGGGTGCGGCGAGCGAGCTCGCGCAGCTTGTGGACCTGCTCGATGGGCACGAGCACGTGGGTGGAGACCACGGACTCGGCGGCGTCGGGGCCGTTCGAGTCGGCCGAGGCGGGTGTGACCTCGGAGCTCATCGGGCTGGAGCTGGCATCCTGCATCGGACTTCCTCCTCGGGGCTGCTACAGGCCACTACTGGCCTGTGGGAGGCATTAGGGGGGCAGGCGAGCGAGCCGTCAAAAAAACCATCGAGGGAGCCATGGCTTGACGGAGCCGGAGGGCACTGCTACGTGCGGCTCCCAGCAAGGGGAGTAGTTCACGCCGGAAGAGAGCGGCGTCGGGGAACTCGACACACTGGCCCGGAAGGGCCCGGGTCCCCACCTCGGCGGTGCGCGAGGCGAACGAGACCTTCGGACAGGGATCAACCTGGCCGAGGTCCGTCGTGCGCGCGAAAGGCTCCCACGATTCCTCGGCTCGAACACGCGGTACGAGGTGCGTCGTGACGTTGGAAGCGATCATCGGTTCGTTCGTGTTGGTGGCCGCCAGCGAGATGGGGGACAAGACCCAGCTGCTGGCCTTCTCCCTGGCGTCGCGCTTCCGCAAGCCGTGGGTGGTGATGGCGGGCATCCTGGTGGCCACGCTGGCCAACCATGCCCTGGCGGCGAGCGTGGGCAGCTGGGTGTCCGCGCACGTGCCGCCGCGGGTGATGGCGGGCATCCTGGCGGCGCTCTTCATCGGCTTCGGCCTGTGGACGCTCAAGCCGGACACGCTGGACGAGACGGCGAGCCCGGCCCGTTTCGGCCCCTTCATCACCACCGTCATCCTCTTCTTCCTGGCGGAGATGGGGGACAAGACGCAGTTCGCCACGGTGGCGGTGGCGGCGCGCTACCAGTCGGTGTTCTGGGTGACGGTGGGCACCACGCTGGGGATGATGGCCTCCAACGGGCTGGCCGTGTTCCTCGGCGAGAAGCTGGCGGGCAAGGTGCAGGCGAAGTGGATCCGCTGGTCCGCCGCCTCGCTCTTCTTCCTCTTCGGCATCGTCTCGCTGGTGGCCGCGGTGCGGGGCGTGTCGCCAACGGCTTGAGGGGAGTCAGGCAGGTGTGGCGCCCCGGGGCAGCCGCACGGTGAAGCGGGTGCCCGTGGCCTCGCTGGAGCTCACGGCGATGGAGCCGCCGTGGGCCAGGACGATCTGCTGCACGATGTAGAGCCCCAGCCCGAGTCCCTGGCGTGACGAGTGGGCGCCGCTCCCGGCGCGCCGGAAGGGATCGAAGATGTGGGGCAGCAGGGTGTCGGGAACGGGCGTCCCCTGGTTCGTCACCGTGAGGACGAGCTCGGGGCCGTCCTCGCGCAGGTCCACCTCCACCGGGGTGTCCTCGGCCCCGTGCTGGAGCGCGTTGCCCACCAGGTTGGTGACGACCTGGGCGAGCCGGTCCAGGTCCCACTCCCCCGCGTAGGGCCCCCGGCCATGGGACAGCACGACGCGGCCCGGGTGCGTCACCTCGAGCTCCTCGAGCGTGTTGCGCACCAGGTCCACCAGCTCGCCCGGACGGCGCTGCAGGGGGATGCCACCGCCCGTGCGGGCGCGGGTGAAGTCGAGCAGGTCGGTGATCATCCGCGACATGCGCTCCGCGCTCCGGGAGATGCGCCGCACCCCGGTGAGCGCGGGCGCGGGGATGTCCTCGCGGCGCAGCAGCATCTCGGAGGCCAGCGAGATGCTCTGGAGCGGGCTGCGCAGATCATGGCTGACGATGCCCACCAGCCGCTCGCGCAACTGCTCGGCGCGCTTCTGCTCGGTGATGTCGCGGAAGAAGACGGCCAGCCCGCCCTCGCTGGTGGGAAAGGCGCTCATGCCCACCCAGAGATCCAACGGAGGGTAGTACTCGTCGAACTGCACCGGCACCTTCTGCTCCATCACGTGGTGGAACTGGCGCCAGTAGGTCGATTCGGGTGTGGCGAGGGTGGGGAACACCTCCCAGAAGACCCGGCCGAGCGTGTCCTCGCGCCGCGTCCGGGAGATGCGCTCCTGGTTCTCGTTCACCAGGATGATGCGGAAGTCCTTGTCGAGGACGAGGATCGCCTCTCCGTGCTCCAGTACCTCCACGGCGCGCTGGCGCTCGCGCAGGGCCTTCTCGGCCTGCTCGCGCAGCCGCGTCTGCTCGCGCAGGAGCCGCTCGCGCTCCGCATCGTGGCGTTTGCGCTCGGTGATGTCGTGGAAGTAGACGGCGAGCCCCTCGTCGGTGGGATAGGTGTGGAGCTCGAACCAGCGATCCCACGGGGCATAGTAGTTCTCGAAGGTGAGGGAGATACGCTCGGCGGCCGCGCGGCGGAAGTTGTGCTCCAGGCAGGTGCCCAGGACCGCTGGGTAGAGCTCCCAGTGGTTGCGGCCCAGCAGTGTCTCGCGAGACTGGCCCAGGAGGCGCTCGGCCTCGCGGTTGACGTAGATGAAGCGCCACTCGTGATCGAAGGCCTCGAAGGCCTCGGAGATGCTCTCCAGGATGGAGATGACCCGGTTCTTCTCCCGCTCGACGGCCTCGCGTGCGCGCACCCGCTCGGTGATGTCGAGCACCGTGCCGATGAGGCGTACCGGCCGGCCACTCGAATCGAAGAAGGCCCGGCCGTTGGAAGACAGCCACCGCTCGATGCCGTCCTGGAGGCCCACGATTCGGTAGTCGGTCCGGTAGGTGTGGCTGCCGGCCGGATCCAGGGCATCCCGCACCAGGCGATGGGCGCGCTCGCGATCCTCGGGGTGCAGCGCGGCGAGGAAGGTGTCGTAGCTCTCCACCCTGGCGTCCGGGGGCAGGCCGAAGAGGACCTTGCAGCGCTCATCCCAGAGCAGGTCGCCGGTGGTGGGATCGTAGTCCCAGGTGCCCAGGCCGGTGGCCTCCACGGCCAGGCGCAGGCGCTCCTCGCCCAACGGGAGTGCTTCGATCCCGCGAGAGATGGGCGGGCGGCGGGCTTCGGAGGACTGGCCGTTGAAGGCGGAGACGATGCGCGTACTGGCGGACTGGAGCTCATCGAAGAGCCGTTGGGTGTCCTCGAGGGTGGGTTGCTGGCCGGGAGGGAGGGACTCCCAGAGGCGCGAGAGGAGCCGGCCGAGGAGGACGTGCTCGGCCATCACATCCCCCAGGGTGTAACCGAGCCGGAGACGCTGGCCGAGGTGGGCCTCCTCCAGGCACCGCCGGTCATGGCCGGGCCCGCCCCGCTGGCCTCGTGAGAGGGCGCACAGCGCATCGAGGTACGCGGGGAGGTTGTCGAGGATGTCCCGGCGGCTGACCTTCCGGGCGGAAGGGAGCCGGCTGGCCTCCTCCAGGTAGCGTTCGAGGAGGTTCTCGCGGTGCTGCTCGATGAGATCGGCGATTGACGGCATGGGCGAGGAGAGACCTCTCGTACGTACCAATGTTCACCAATCGGGCCCCACCCAGTCCGCCCGCTCCCTCTTCGGATGGGCGCGCTGGCCGAGCCCTCCCGTATTCAGGAGACAGGCATCAGCCTCCAGGATGCGAGGTGGAATATGCGCATCGTCATCCTGTCTCTTGCCCTGCTCGTGGCCCTTCCCGCTGGAGCCAGGGCCCAGGCACCCGGGGGGGAGCACGAGGGTCATGGTGGGCACGCCACTCCCGGCGAGCAGGAGACTCATGGCGAGCCCTCGGCTCCCAGCAAGGACGAGCCCCGGGGCGAGCACGAGGGCCCCGGTATGCACGGCGCCGGACACAGGGGTCGCATGGCGGGGCATGCGCCCGAGGTCCGCTCGCTCCGGGACATTCCGCTGATGCGCCGGGGTTCCGGCACCTCCTGGCAGCCGGACCTCATTCCGTCGTCGATGCTGCATTGGGATGTCTCGGGGTGGGGCCTCATGTTCCAGGGCCTGCTCTTCGGCGGCTACGACGTGCAGGGCGGCCCCCGAGGAGAGAGCGCGCTCGCCGGAATCGGCTGGCTGATGCTCATGGTGGACCGGGAACTGCCCTCGGGGCAGCTCGTCGCGAGCGTGATGATGAGTCCCGAGCCCTTCACCGCTGGGGCCAACGGGGGCTACCCGCTGCTGCTCCAGACGGGAGAGGCCTACAGGGACGAGCCGCTGCGCGACCGGCAACACCCGCATGACCTCTTCATGGAGTTGGCGCTCTCGTACACCCACTATTTCTCGGACACCTGGGGGCTGCTGCTCTATGCGGCGCCCGCGGGCGAGCCAGCGCTGGGGCCCGTGGCCTTCCCGCACCGCGCGTCGGCCTGGTACGACCCGCTGGCCACACTGGGACACCACTGGCAGGACGCCACGCACATCTCCTTCGGGGTGCTCACGGCGGGCGTCGTCACCCCGGCGGCGAAGCTGGAGGCCTCCTGGTTCAACGGCCGCGAACCCGACGAGCACCGGTACAACCTGGACCTGCGGACCCCGGACTCGTACTCCGTGCGGCTATCGGCCAACCCCACGGCGCGTGTCAGCACGCAGGTGTCCTACGGCTACCTGAAGAGTCCCGAGGTGCTCGAGCCGGATGTTTCGGTTCATCGGCTCACCGCGTCGGCCACGTACCATGCGCCCTTCGGGGAGCGAGGCTTCTGGGCGACCACGGCCGTCTTCGGCCGCAACGTGGAGGGCGAGCACGCGGGCACCAACTCCTTCCTCCTGGAGAGCAGCCTGGACCTGGATGGGCACCACGTCGTCTTCGGGCGTGCCGAGTACGTGGAGAAGTTGGGGCACGACCTGGTCCTCCCCGAGGAACTGGAGGAGGGCATCTTCGACGTGGGTGCCCTGGTGCTGGGCTACGTCTACAACTTCGGCCCTTTGGGACCGGTGCGGCCAGGGGTGGGCGTGCGCGGTGCGCTGAACGTGGTGCCCGAGGGGCTCGAGCCCTTCTACGGCAGCCGCACCCCGGTGGGCGGCATGGTGTACGTCCGGCTGGCCCCGGCCGGGGGCCATCGCTGAGTCAGACGGATGCGGATAGAAAAAAAGCCCTGCTTCCCGAGACTTGGGAAGCAGGGCCTTGGCCAGGGTCGGACTTGAACCGACTACCTGCGGTTTAGGAAGCTGTACCTGGCGGTGCTGGGGGCCAGCAACTACACGTACGCGGAGCCCGTCTTCGGCGAGGACACCGCCACGTGGGTGGGGTGCAACCAGAGGGCGTTGTCGTACTTCGCGGGAGTGCCGCAGGTGGTGGTGCCCGACAACCTGAAGGCGGCAGTGACGCGAGCCAACCGGTACGAGCCGGACATCAACCCCAGCTACGCGGACATGGCCAGGCACTACGGCTTCGCGGTGGTGCCGGCGCGGCCGCGCAAACCGCGGGATAAGGCGAAGGTGGAGAACGGAGTGCTGCTGGCCGAGAGGTGGATTCTGGCGGCGCTGCGCAACCGGCGCTTCACGTCGCTTGGCGAGGTGCGCGAGGCGGTGGCGGTGCTGCTGGAGAAACTCAACACGCGACCCATGCGCAAGCTGGGCAAGAGCCGCCGGCAACTCTTCGAGGAGGTGGAGAGGGCGGCCCTTAAACCGCTGCCGGACAAGCCCTACGAGCTGGCGCACTGGAAGAAGGCGCGCGTCAACGTGGACTACCACGTGGAGTTGGAGGGGCACTGCTACAGCGTGCCGTACGGGCTGGTGGGGCAGCAGATGGAGGTGCGCTACACGCAGACGTGCGTGGAAGTGCTGCTGGGCGGCCGGCGCGTGGCCAGCCACGTGCGCAGCGAGGAGCGCGGACGCTTCACCACGCTGGCCGAGCACATGCCGGCCAGCCACCGCGCGCACGCTGAGTGGACGCCCAGCGGATGCGGAGTGGGTGCACCGGGAGAACAAGAAGCTGTCTTCGCGCCTGCGCAACGCGCGACTGCGCCAGACGGCGTGCCTGCTGACGAAGAAGAAATTGACCGTCCACCTGGGTACGGCTCTGCGAGAGGCCAGGCTCAAGACCCAGCTGACCCAGGCGGACGTGGCCGACCGCGTGGGCGTGGCCACCGAGGTGTATGGGCGCATGGAGCGGGGCAACCTGACGCCCAGCGTCCTCACCCTGCGCAAGCTCTGCATGGTGCTGCGGGTGGACGCCAGTACCGCCCTGGGGCTCGAAGCGCGCGAGGCGGTGACCTGGCCACAGGAGTCCGCACCCACCCCGGAGGAATCACCGCAAGCTCACGTCCGAGAGGTGGGGGTCGGCCGTCTCCAGCAGCTTGCGCAAGAGCGCCAACCTCTCCGGCGGCCACTCCTGCAAGATGTGGATGATGCGGCTGAGCTCCGGGTGCTCACCAGCCGCGGGTGGAGGGGCGGGTGCCGTCGCCTGGTGGGCTTGAGCACCCAGAGACAGGAGCGCATCCGAGGAGATGCCCAGGGTCTCGCAAATGCGCCGCAGCGTGGGCACGCTGGGCACCATCGCGCCTCGCTCGACCCGGCCGTAGACGCCGGGCTTCAGGCGCACCTTCTTGGCCACCTCCGCCTGCGTGAGACCCAGCCGCAGGCGAGCAGCTCGGGCCGAGTCCCCCAGAGCTTGTCGCAGCTTCTCGTCCATTGTGCCCGTCTACCGCAAAGGACAGAGGACCGCGACGAGCAACTCCCAGCAGTGATGAGTCCGGGCATGCAGTCGTGGGCGGTGGTGGTGCCGTCAACGTCTATCCCTCTCGGCTCATGTCATGGTGCGGAATCCTATCCACCAGATTGTCAGTGCCTACGCATACCTGATGGGTTGACGTTCCTGTCGGAGCCCTCTGTAATCCTCGGGCCAGTCCCCTTACCGGAGGTGCGGCGTGTCCACACGTCTTGTTGGTTGGCGCCCGGCAGGCACGCGGCAGCGCCCCTGGTTGGGTGCTTGGGCTCTCATCGTCCTCTTCCTCCAGACGGCGTGCGCCACGGGTGTTCCTCGGGGCGGTCTGCTGGTGGGGTCGTCCTACCGGCCATCGATACCCCGTTTCCATGAGGACGCCCGGCCTCCCACGGAGGAGGCGGGGGCGGGTGAGGCCGCGGACGAGCTGGTCCGACTCTCCCTGCCCACCCGATTCAGGGCGGTGCAGGTGAGCGACTTCGAGCTCAACGAAGCCCTCGCCACCCTGGTGCTGAACATGCCGCTGCGGGTGGCTGGCTCCCACTTTCCGCTCTACCTCCACCGGAAGCTGGCGCTGGCCTCCGTCCCGCTCACGGGCGAGGAGTGGCGCACGCCCCTGGCGCGGTCCTACGGGAGCTTCTGCGAGCGGCAAGGTACGCCGGGCGACTGCCTCGGGTTGTTCAAGGACGGGCCGGGCCTGGATGGCGAGGACAAGCGCGACCTCGCCCTGGCGCTCTCCGTGAACGCGGCGCTGGAGTCCCGGGACGCGGAGCTGCGCGGCATGTTCTCCACGACTCAGCTCTGGACGACGCTGAGCCTCACCATCATCGGATATCTCGCCTTGGTTTCGGCACCCGAGCCCGTTTCTAAAGGCGTCGCTGCTGCACTGGCCTTGCTCATGTGGGGCTACCTGGGCTGGGAGCTCTTCGACCTGGTGCGGGCCTACTTCCAGTTGTGGGAGGAGGCGGCGGAGGCCAGCACGTTCGCGGAGCTGCGCGAGGCGGGAGACCGCTTCGGCAAGGTCATCGGGCCCAACAGCGTGCGGATTCTCCTCCTGCTGGGCACTGCGGCGGTGGGTGAGACGGCGGCGCTGGTGTCCAAGGCCCCGAAGCTGCCGGGCTTCGCGAAAGCGGCCGGTGCGCTCGAGTCCCATGCCGGCATCCGAGACGTGCTCACGGCCGTGCAGGAAGCGGACAAGGTGAAGGTCGCCGTGGCCGAGGGCACCTTCAGTGTCGTCCTGCCCGCCAATGTCGTGAGCATGGCCGCGAGGGGCGCTCCGGCGGGAGCTCCGGCACGTACAGCTCCCTCGAAGAGGAAGCCGGACGTCCACCACATCGCCACCATCGAAAACGAGAAGTCCACCTTGCGTGGCGGTCCCTGGACGCAGCGGTTCAAGAAGATTTTCGACAAGGCCGGCATGTCGATGGAGGACCCGGCCAACAAGGTCCCCGTTGTTGGCCACAAGGGGCCACATCCGGAGGAATACCATCAAATCGTCCATGAAGAGTTGTATAGGGCGACGGAAAGCTGCCCCGACAAACAGGCGTGTGCGCGAGCGTTGAGACAGGCGCTCCAGAAGTTGGCGGAGGAGATTCTCACTGAGGGCAGCAGGCTCAACAGGCTGCTAACCAAAGGGGCAGCACCCTAGAACGCCGAATGGTTTGATGGACCTTTCCTCAAGGAAAACAGTCACTTGGCGCGATACCGACACTGTGTATGTCATTGCAAACGGCTGGAATTATTGAGGTTTCTATCAAACCGGTCGGTGCTCTAGGAGCCCTTCATGGCGAAGCGGTATTTCAGGCTGTTGGACGATCTCCATATCCCGGGCCGCTGGGAGTTGGATGATCCCGTGGATCAGCGGGGACAGGCGCTCCGGACCTGGCTGCTCGCACGAGGCGAGTCTGCTCACGTCGAAGGAAGAATTCGGATCCCCCTCTACGTCCCCGGTAGGTCGCTGGACTTCTCCCTGTTGGCTGGTGCTCCCATCCCCGTGGTCCGTGCCAGCGTGGCAGCCGTGTTCTCCGAGCTGGCTCCCGACGATGTGCAGCTCATTCCGGTGGACGTGGACGGGCAGACCGAACCCTATGTCCTCCTGAACATCACACGCGTCGTGAAGTGCATCGACGACGAGGCTTCCGACGAGGTGCGCTACTGGAAACTGGAGGATGGGCAACCAGAAAAGCTCGGACAGTATCGGTCCGTCATCGGAATGCGCATCGACCCCTCGAAAGTGGGCAATGCCAGGGTGTTCCGCACCTGGGGCTGGGAGTTGGCCATCGTTGTGTCCGAGACCATCAAGGACGCACTGGAGCGCATGGGGGCCACGGGGACGAAGTTCCAAGAGGTGACCGGCCAGAGCACCATCAATGCGGAGGAGCGAGCGCGGGACCGGAAGAGCCGCGAGCTGCTGGAAACGGCGGCCACCGCTCGTGAAACGGCCTGGCGCACCCTGGGGTCGCTGGACAAGGAGGTCTTCATGCCCATCGCCATGAGCGGCTCATGGCCGGGCCACCGGCAGCTCTGGCGCGTCATCCGTCGCGAGGCAGGACGTACGCTGCTTGTCACGCACGGGCTCTCGGACCCGTTCATCGAGCGCCTGGAGCCCTCCGTGGGCTTTGGCCTGGAGCTCGCCCTGGAAGTGGACGCGGCCGTGAAGGACATCTCGAAGGGGTGGCCCCTGATGCTGCTGGACCGTGTGGCGGATGAAGTCGCCGAGCACGAGCATGTACGCGAGGGGGTGACGGCGGGCCTTTTTTCCATGGAGGTGTCGGGGAAGGGCCTGCCCAAGTCTCTCGTCACCGAGGAGGGTAGGGCGGCCGTGCTGCTGGGCGTGGCGTCACGCACGCTGCCGAGTCACTTCTCCACCCCGTATGGGGAGGTGAAGCTCGTCACCGCCAAGGCGCTGCTGCCTTCGGAGTTGGCGTACCTGCTGGAGCATGGCGCGGAGGGCCAGGCCGAACTGGCACGGCGCTTCGTGGCGAGCGGCGAGGAGCACCTGTCGCGTCTCAGAAGGATGCCCGTGGCGTAGTACGGAGCGGCGGTAGCTCCGGGCTGGGCTGCTGTGCGCTCCTCAAGGCCAAAAAAGGCCGGGGGGCGCAAAGGCCTCCACCGGCGTGGAGCCGCAGGAGAACGGGGGCGAGCGTCAGGCTGCGTGCATCGTCCGTCCTGTGGCACCGTAGGGGCGCGCAGGCTCAACCCTTGGTACCAAATAGGTACCAAATCGGGCGAACGGCTCCGAACTCGTCCGGACACTGGGGGCAAAAGAAAACCCCGGAATCACTTGGGAAAGTGACTCCGGGGCCTTGGCCAGGGTCGGACTTGAACCGACTACCTGCGGATTATGAGACCGCCGCTCTAACCAGGTGAGCTACCTGGCCAAAAAGTGCGCCCTCTCATAGCGGTACCGGCGTCCCACTGCAAGAGGATAGGTGAGCCGATGCGAGCCTGGATGCTCCACGGGCGGTTCGCCTCGTACAGGAGCAGGTGTCCCGGGCTCGTACTCGGACGCTTCGGGGAGGGAAACACCGCTCCGCACCTCCCTAGTCCCAGGGAAGCACGCGGCATGGCGGATCCGGTGTGGCGGAAAAGGTGTCCTCGGCGAACGGGGCCTCGAGGGCCGGGTCCGGAGCTTCGAGGAGATTCCGCTGCCCGGGTTGGAGGAGGGCTGGCGGAGGGCCGACGCGCCGCTCCCCGTGGCGGCGCTTCTCGGCAAGACCGAGCGGGGGCTCGGGGTGGGCACCGGCTGAGACGGAACATGCCGGAGACGTACGGTCCAGGGCTCCGGGCGGCGCAGCCGGTGCGCCGCTTCACTTCAGGATGCGCGAGGCAACTTGCGGCGGCCTATTCCATCCTCCGCGTCGTCCGACTCGTAATAGAGGGTTGCCCCTCCCTCGTCGTAGACGACCAGAACGCGCTCGCTCTGATCCAACAGGCCCGTGGCGGCTGCGGCCGCCTCTCGGACCAACGCGTCGATCTTCGCGGGACGCTTCCGGGTGTTGCCTGTACGCACTGACGCACTGGGCATGGTGGGAGCTGACTCCTTGAGCCCTCACGTACAGCGTGGGGGGGAGGGGTGCTATAGCCAACGGGAGACTTCGTTGACAAGCGCTTGACAGACCCCCACCGGTGGCGAGGTAAGGAATCGTCATGAATCGTCGCTTCCTCCCGTGGCTCCTGTTCACTCTGTGTCTGTCCGTGTCCGCCTCGGCCCAGACGCGGAGTCCATCCCCGTCGGCGTCGTCCACTCCGCCCTGGCTGCCCCGGAGTGCCTTCCTGGGCACCTATCTCCGCGAGCACGAGGAGCAGCTGGCCGTCCTCCCCGAGGTGCGCGTGCAGTGGGAGCTGGTGTTCTACCAGGGCTACAGGGATGTGCTCGCCCTGCTCATCGAGCCCATGGCCGCCTTCGCCGCGGTCAAGCCGGACACCGTCGTCGAGGGCTCCTCCGTTCCCATGACGTCGCTCCAGCTCTACTCGCTGGTGCTGGGCGTGGGGTACCGCAGCCGGAGCTCGTCCGGCCTGGAGTGGGGCTTCCAACTGGGCACCGGCCCCGCCTGGTACGGTGCTCGCTTCAGCGGGGGCTCCAAGGCGCGGGAGTCCTACTTCGTGGGGCTGCTGGATGGTCGTGCGCAGATAGGCTACCGCTTCGGTCCTGTCTCCCTGGGCGTGGCGGTAGGTTATGGTGACATCTACAACTACAGGCGGACGAGCCTGGCCCGTCCTTATACGGGCGGTCCCCAAGTCGGGCTGTACGCGGACTGGCGCTAGGCGCCTCTGGACCCCGACCCCCCGGGTGGGGTGAAGTGCGTACCGAATGGTCGAGCTTCTCAGCCTCCACATCAGCCGCTTCCAGCGCGAGCGGGCGGAGTACGAGCGTGCGCTGCCGCCGGCGTTGCTCGTGTTCTCGCCCATGCCGGTCCTGGCGCAGGGGCCCGCTGACGAGGACGAGGAGCATCACCACTTCCGCACGCTCACCAACGTGTCCACGCCGATGTTGGGGGTGGGCGAGTCCATCGTCTTCCCCGTCATCAAGAATCAAGAGAACGCGTTCGGCCGCGGCATCACCGTGGGGCGGACGGGGAACAACGACGTGGTGCTCGACGATGGCACCGTGTCGCGCTTCCACGCGTGGTTCCAGCGCGAGCCCGATGGCCGTTTCGTCCTCACGGACGCGGGCTCGAAGAACGGCTCCTTCGTGGGCGGGGTGCGGTTGACCCCCCGGCGACCGTCCCCGTTGGCGGACGGAACCCGCCTGCGCTTCGGCCAGGTAGAGGTCACCTTCTACCTGGCGAGCGGCTTCACCAAGGTGCTCGCGCGGCGGCTGGGGCCGTGATCTTGTCAGCCCTTCCACGGGCTTCGTAACGTGTGATTCACCCCTCTCAGGGAACAGGGAGCGTTCGCGGTGCCATTGACGACAGAGGCGTTCGGCCTGACCGACGTAGGCCGGAAGCGGCAGCACAATGAAGACTCGATGCTCGTGGACGCCTCGCTCGGCCTGTTCATCGTGGCCGACGGTATGGGAGGCCATGCGGCCGGAGAGGTGGCCAGCGCCCGAGCCACCGAGGTCGTGCGCCAGCACATGGCCTCCAACCGGCACCTGCTCAAGGACCTGAGCACCAACCCCAGCCAGGACAGCCGCAACGCGGCCCAGGCCCTGATGGAGGTGGCCATCCAGCGCGCCTGCGCGGACATCTTCCGCATGGCCCTGTCGGATCCGAGCAAGCGCGGCATGGGCACCACCTTCGTGTGCCTGGCCGTCAGCGGCAACAAGGGCGTCATCGGCCACGTGGGTGACAGCCGCGTCTACCTGGTCCGCCACGGCCAGTGCCACCGGCTCACCGAGGATCACACCCTGGTGGCCGCCCAGCTCAAGGCCGGCACCATCACCAAGGATCAGGCCGCCACCTCGCAGTACCGCAACGTGATCACCCGCGCGGTGGGCATCCAGGAGTCCGTCCAGGTCGACACCCTCATCGTCGACCTCTTCCCGGGCGACCTCTTCCTGCTGTGCTCGGACGGCCTGCACGGCTATCTGGACGACGACGAGGTGCTCCCGCTCGTCCAGGGCATGGCGCCGCCGGAGCTGCCCAAGAAGTTCGTGGACCTCGCCAACGAGCGCGGAGGCAAGGACAACATCACCGCGGTGGTGGTGAAGGTCTCCGGCGAGGGGACGGTGGAGGCGGAGACCTCCGAGGCGCAGAGCCGCATGGAGGCGCTGCGCAAGATTCCGCTCTTCCGCCACCTCACCTACAAGGAGCAGACGGCGGTGCTGTCCATCGCCACCACGCGCACCTTCCCGGCGGGCAGGGAGATCGTCGTGGAGGGCCAGCCAGGCGAGGAGCTCTTCGTGGTCATCCGCGGCCGGGTGGTCATCGAGAAGAGCGGGGTGGAGATCGCCGAGCTGCGGCCCGGCGGGCACTTCGGCGAGATGGGCCTCATCGACAACGCCCCCCGCTCGGCCACCGTGCGGGCGGTCGAGCCCACGCGCACCATGGTCATCTCACGCTCGGATCTGATGGGACTCATGAAACGGGAGTCCATCCTGGCGGTGAAGATGCTCTGGAGCTTCGTCCAGGTGCTGTCGGACCGGCTGCGGGCCACCAACTCGGAGCTGAGCGAGGCCCGGCAGGAGCTGGCGGTGGCGCAGGCCATCCAGCCTTTCGCCGAGGAGTGAGCCTTCCGTCCGCCCGGAAGACGTCGGGCGGACGACTTGGTGGAATGAACGGCCAAGAATGTCGGTTGGCAGGCCGGTCGCGGGGGTAACGTCCCGCTCCGTCCGATGCGCAAATGGCTCGTCATAGGGGCGGCATCCGCCCTGGTCGTCGTGGCGGTGGCGGTGCTGTGGCCTCGGGGCACGCCACCTCCGCTGTCGGTCTCCGCCGTGGATGCGTCCGCGGTGCGTGCTCTCCCCGAGTTCGAGTCGGTGGAGGTGTCCTCCGGTACCGCCGAGGGTCTCACCCTCACCGGGCGGGTGCTGGACTCCGCCGGCAGGCCCGTGGCGGGGGCGGAGGTCTTCCTCGCCGCGAGCGCGCAGAAGACGCTCACCTCGGTGCGCTGTGACGAGTGCGGGCAGGCGCTGCTGGCCTGTGAGGCCCGGGAGAGCGGCCTGCACGCGCTGGCCTTCTTCGAGCAGGCGCGGGGTTTCCTCCAACCGAAGGCCACCGCGCGCACGGACGCGCAGGGGCGCTTCCGCTTCGAGCACCTGGCCGGAGTGTCCTTCTCCGTGTGGGCCCGGGCGGAGGGCTTCGGCGCGGCCATGCGTGAGCGCGCGGCCCCGGGCGAGCCGGTGGACCTGTACCTGCCTCCGCTGCGGAGCATCGTCGGGCAGGTGGTGGACGACGCGGGCCGGCCGCTGCCGGGGGCTCGCGTGCACGCGGTGTCGCGCAAGGTGCCCCTACAGTCCGAGGCGGTGGCGGGGCCGGGTGGCTCCTTCACCCTGTCCGGGCTGGGCGAGGGGCCCTTCTACGTGCTGGCCACCGCGCCCGGCTTCCTCCCGGCGGTGGAGTCGCAGGTGGAGGCGGGACCCCAGCCGGTGCGGCTGCGGCTGGAGCCCTCGCGGACGCTGGAGGTGCGCGTCACCCGGAATGGGGCGCCCATGGCGGCCACGGTGCGGCTGAAGGCGGACCACCTGGCGCGGGAGGCTCGCGCCGAGAGCGGAGTGGCGCGCTTCGAGGGCCTGTACCCGGACGAGCTGGTGGTGACGGCCGAGGCCGGGAAGCTGGGCGCCACGCCGCGCACCCTCACGCTGAGCGAGCGCCTCACGCAGGTGACGCTCGAGTTGGAGGAGGCGGGCACGCTGCTCGTCACCGTGGTGGACGAGGCGGGGCAACCGGTGCCCTCGCCGGAGCTGGTGCTGCGCTCCACGCGGGGCCAGGCCCTGCAGTCGCAGAAGCCCTCCACGGGCGAGCTGGTGCAGTTCGGCCCGGTGGCCGTGGGGGACTACGTGCTGGAGGGCCGCGCGAAGGGCTTCAAGGACGCGCAGCTGCCGGCGAAGGTGAAGCCGGGCGAGACGGAGCTGGAGCTGGAGCTGGCTCGGGCCACGATGATCTCCGGGCAGGTGCTGGACCAGTACGACCGGCCCGCGCCCAACGTGTCGGTGCTGGTGCAGCCCACGGGCGACACGGTGCTGGCGGACGCGGACGGCCACTTCACGGCGGCGGTGCCCACGCCAGGCCTGTACGAGCTGCACGCGCACCACTCCGAGTGGGGTGGCGGGCAGGTGAAGGTGACGGCTCCGGCCGAGGGCGTGAGGCTGGGGCTGGAGCCCCGGGCGGCGCTCGAGGTGACGGTGATGTCGGAGGGGCGCCGGGTGGAGGGGGCGGACGTGCTGTTGTGGTTGGACACCGAGGGCGTCTTCCGCAGCGACAGCTCCTCCGGGCCGGATGGCATGGTGCCCATGCGCGGGCTGCCGGAGGGGACGTACTTGATGGTGGCCACGCACCGGGACTACCTGGCCTCGGAGCCGCGGAAGGTGACGGTGGTGGATGGGCAGACACAGAAGGAGACGGTGTCGCTCGCGCCCGGGGCGTCAATCCGCGGCGAGGTGGTGGACACGCGGGGCGCTCCGGTGGCGGGAGCCTCGGTGGCGGTGCTGCCGCGCACGGCCGAGCCGGTGACGGCGGATGCCCAGGGGCGCTTCGAGGTGCGCGCGCTGAAGCCCGGACGTCCCTACCTGGTGGAGGCTCGGCACCCGGGATACGACCAGCGGGAGCACCAACAGACCACGGCCGGGGGCGATCCGGTGCGGGTGGTGCTGGAGGCGCGGACGACGTTCCGTGGCCGGGTGGTGGCCGAGGACGGCTCGCCGGTGAAGCGCTACCGGCTGGATGAGCACGACGTGACGAGCGCGGACGGACGTTTCGAGCTGGCACTGCCCACGGCGGGAGACCGGGTCATCGTGGCGGTGGAGGCGCCGGGCTTCGAGCCGTTGATGGTGGACAAGCCGGTGCAGCCGGACCTGGGCGACCTGGTGTTGGAGCGGGCGCCGTCCGTGACGGGACTGGTGCGGGAGGAGGGTGGCGGGCCGGTGGCGGACGCGGTGGTGGGGTGTGATGCGTGTGAGGAGTCGGTGATGACGGGGCCGGACGGGCGCTTCACGCTGCCGGGTCCGTCCTTCGTGGCGAAGTTCACCGTATCGGCGCGCAAGGGGCGGTTGAGTGCATCGGCGCAGGCGTCGAGCGAGGGAATGGCGCCGGTGGAGCTGGTGCTGAAGCCGGCCACGCGGATCCACGGAGCGGTGTACCTGCCGAACGGGACGCCGGCGGCGGGCTTCCAACTGGAGGGAGTGAACGCGGACCGGGGCGAGCCCATCAGCATCGTCACGGGGCCGGACGGGCGCTACAGCGTGGACGTGCCGCCGGGCAACTACCGCTTCGCGCTGGGCGCGGCGCGCGAGTTCTCCGGAGAGCCAGCGCTGGTGGTGCGGGTGTCAGGAGGGGAGCAGCGGCTGGACTTCGGACCGGCGCCGGGGTCGGCGTCGCTGACGGTGCAACTCAAGCCCGAGCGGGGCAAGGCGCTGTGGGTGGTGGCCGGGGACCTGGGAGCGGTGGGCAACCCGCCGAGGGAGCTGATGCGGGCCAGCTACGGCCAACTCCTCTACCAGCCGACAGGAGATCGAGTAACCCTGCAGGGGCTGCCGCCGGGGCGCTACACAGTGGTGTGGGGACACTTCCACATGGAGTCAGCGGAGCCGCCAGTCGTACGCCCGGTCCAACTCCCGGCCTCGGGAGACCTGGTGTTGGATCCGTGAATGCCCCCTCTCCCTCTGGGAGAGGGCTGGGGTGAGGGTAACTCGACCCGAGCCCCCACTGTGGTTGCGAGCCCGTCCCCGCGCGCGTAAGGAAGCCTGCATGGAAGCTTCGGCTCTGCAGGGGCGTCGGGTGATCGTCGGCGTCGGAGGCGGCATCGCGGCGTACAAGGCGTGCGAGCTGGTGCGCGAGCTGGTGCGCGCCGGTGCGCAGGTGCGCGTGGCGATGACGTCGGCGGCGAAGGAGTTCGTCACGCCGCTCACCTTCCAGGCGCTCAGCGGGCACCCGGTGCTGACGGACTACTTCGACCCCTCGCAGGAGGGGAACTTCGGGCACCTGGATCTGGCGCGCTGGGCGGAGCTCTACGTGGTGGCGCCAGCGACGGCGGATCTGCTGGCGCGCATCCGAGCGGGGATGGGGAACGACACGGTGACGACGTCGCTGCTGGCGTTCAAGGGGCCGGTGCTGGTGGCGCCCGCGATGAACGTGGCCATGTGGGAGAACGAGCGGACGCGGGAGAACGTGGAGGCGCTGATCGCCTCACCGCGATTCCACATGGTGGGGCCGGGAGCGGGGCTGCTCGCATGCGGGGACGTGGGGTCGGGGAGGCTGGCGGAGGTGCGGGACATCGTGGAGGCGGCGGCGAGGCTCTTCGCGGCGGGACCGCTGGCGGGACGGCGGGTGCTGATCACCGCGGGCCCCACGCGCGAGTACCTGGATCCAGTGCGGTTCATCTCCAACCCGTCGACGGGGAAGATGGGGCTGGCGCTGGCGGAGGAGGCGAGGGCGCTGGGGGCCCGGGTGACGGTGGTGCTGGGCCCGGTGGGGGAGGTGGCGCGGAGCGGCTACGAGGTGGTGGACGTGGTGAGCGCGGAGGACATGGCGCGCGAGGTGCTGGCGAGGGTGGCGGAGGTGGACTGCTTCATCGCGTCGGCGGCGGTGAGTGACTGGAAGCCGCAGACACGCGAGGCGCAGAAGGTGAAGAAGTCGGAGGGGCCGGAGACGCTGACGCTGGTGCGCACGCCGGACGTACTGGCCGAGGCTTCTCGCCGGGTGTCGGGGAAGGCGCGACGGCCGGTGCTGGTGGGGTTCGCGGCGGAGACGCAGCGGGTGGTGGAGTACGCGCGCGAGAAGCTGGAGCGCAAGGGGCTGGACGCGATCGTGGCCAACGACGTGACGGCGCCGGGAGCGGGCTTCGGCGTGGACACGAACCGGGTGTCCGTGCTGACGCGGGATGGCCAGCAACGCGAGCTGTCCGGGACGAAGCGGGAGGTGGCGCGCGCCATCCTGGAGCTCGTGAAGACACTTCTCCCGAAGTGAAACCTGTCCCGGGATGTAGTTTTTGAATGTCACCATCGTGTTTCCTCACCTCGACTCCTCAGGTGGGGAACATGCTCCCTCTCCAACGCGTGGGCTCGGATGCTATAGGGGTGCTTTTCAATCCCAAGGAGCCTCGAATGCGTATGCGTTGGTGTGTCCTCCTGCTGGTTCCGTTGGTCGGCTGCGTCTCTCAGAAGGCGTTTGATTCGAAGTCGGCGGAGGCGAGCTCCCTCCAACAGCGGTACAACGAGGAAGCGGAGCGGGCGAAGGCGCTGGAGCAGAAGCTCTCCGAGGCGGAGAAGGAGAGGGAGGAGCTGGAGTCCTCGCTCGCTCAAAGTGACGCGGAGCGCCGTGCGCTGCGCAAGCGCGTGGACGAGCTGGCGGCGCTCAACCAGGAGCTGTCCCGGAGCACCGAGAAGCTCGCCGCGGCCAAGGAGGCGCTCGAGAAGAAGTCCAACGAGTACGAGAACCTCGCCAAGAGCCTCAAGGATGAGATCAAGGCCGGGAAGATCGAGCTGTCCGAGCTCAAGGGCCGCATGGTGGTGAAGATGAAGGACAAGATCCTCTTCTCCTCCGGCAGCACGAAGCTCAACAAGGAGGGCCAGGCGGCGCTGGAGAAGGTGGCACAGGCGCTCAAGGACGTGGAGGGGAAGCTCATCCGCGTCGAGGGCCACACGGACAACGTGCCGGTGGACTCGAAGGGTGAGTTCGCCTCGAACTGGGAGCTGTCCACCACCCGCGCGCTCGTGGTCGTGCAGCTCCTCCAGGAGCAGGGCGTTCCGCCCACGATGCTCTCCGCGCTCGGCTATGGCGAGTACCAGCCCATCGCCTCCAACCAGACGGCGGATGGACGCAGCCTGAACCGGCGCATCGAGATCGTCCTCGCGCCCGCCGAGCAGGCTCCGTCCGCGGTGGTGGCCGCCTCGGTGAAGAAGGCGGCCCCGGCGCCGGCTCCCGCCGTCAAGCCCGCCGCCGCGAAGAAGAAGTAGCCCGGCACCTCACGGGCAGGTCTGGCCCGCGCTCGAGGCGCGGGCCGGACCGTCCAGGCATCAATGCCGGACCGCTCGAATCACAGCGTATTGCCAGCGGACACCACCTCGGTGAGCGCGCACGGAACGTTGTTGGCCAGCGTGGTGCAGGTCGACGGCTGCGCCGGAGTCCACGTCGTCGCGTTGAGCTTGATCGCCGCCTGCGCGCGCTGACGGTAGACACCCGCGGCGTAGGCCGTCGGGGCCGCCGTCTGCCCGCCGAAGTCGGTGTTCGTCTCGGGCCAGCAGCTGCGGCTGCCCGGCACGGCCGTCCAGGTGACGGTGCCCGTGCTGCTCACCGACCTCTTCTCCACGATCGAGCACACATAGATGATCGGATAATCCTGGTCGCAGTCCCAGACGGACGCCTGCGCGCTGATCATGTTCGCGTACGGACCGCTGTCGTACTTGTAGGGATTGGTCGCCTCGACGACGCACGTCGTCCCCGAAATGGGCTTCGTCACCTTCGCCTCGAGCTGCGCGATCTCGGCTCCGCTCCCGGTCTGCTCCGCGCCATCCTGGCCGGGACCGCACGCGCTGAAAGCGATTGCAAACACTGCGAGGCCACACGTCTTGAGCTTGCTCATGGTCGTTCTTGTTGGGGGTCGATGTTGGAGGTGCAATCGAGCAACGGTCAGCCCCAAGACGCCCATTTTCTCAGGATCTGGGGATAACCGTGATTAACGCGAAAAGACCGTAACTCAACTCTTCGCGCCCGTCTACCCGTCTCGCGGTTCGCACTCGGGCTGCCCTCTGTGAATTTCCGCCGTGGCGCTGTACTCGCCCCTGGGGTAAGCGTACGAACGCCCTACCCGGTAGGCGGTTGAACCGAGTCCCCTGTACCCATAAACCCATGGCCACCGTGAGCGAAGCCCCCGAGACCTCGCAGGAGTTGAGCGAAGTGCTGGAGGACCTGCGCCGCCACCTTCTCTGGCAGGAGGAGGACGGTGGGCGGGTACTTCAGGTGGACGCACGTCTGGCCGCCGAGTTGAGAGGCGCGGGTCTTCCGCGTCCCCAGGCCCTGGCGCGCCCGCCGGCCGCGAAGGCCGCACCGCCTGCGCAGCCAGTGCCCGCGCCACAGCCAGCCCAGGCCCCGAGAGCCCCAGCTCCGGAGCCCGAGCGCCCCATGGCCGCGCGCCCGGCGATGCCCCGGGCGGCGCCCTCGCCGGAGATGCTCCTCGAGGTTCCTCCTCAGTCGCGGCCGATCGCGGGCGCGCTGCCGGGGGTGGTGGAAGGCGAGCGGCCGACGCTGGATCAGATCCGCCGCGAGCTGGGGGACTGCCGCCGCTGCAAGCTGTGCACCGGGCGCAAGAACATCGTCTTCGGCTCGGGCAACCCGCGGGCGGAGCTGGTCTTCGTGGGCGAGGGCCCTGGGGCGGATGAGGACGTGCAGGGAGTGCCCTTCGTGGGAGCGGCGGGCCAGCTGCTGACGAAGATGATCGAGGCGATGGGCTACAACCGCGACCTGGTCTACATCTGCAACGTGGTGAAGTGCCGGCCGCCGGGCAACCGCAATCCCGAGCCGGACGAGGTGACGGCGTGCGAGCCGTTCCTGCGCGCGCAGCTCAGGGCGGTGCAGCCCAAGGCGATCGTCGCGCTGGGCAAGTTCGCGGCGCAGACGCTGCTGCGGGACACCACGCCCATCACCCGGCTGCGGGGCCAGTGGCGCGAGTACGAGGGCATCAAGCTGATGCCTACCTTCCACCCGGCCTACCTGCTGCGCCAACCGGCGGAGAAGAAGAAGGCGTGGGAGGATCTGCAACAGGTGATGAAGTTCTTCGGCAAGCAACCCGGGCAGCGAGGCTGACCGGGGAGTCCCTGGGAGGGGGCTACGGATGAAGGGAGTCCTCGAGACGCAGGAGATGCACTCACCGGCGCTGGAGTCCAACCCGTTGGGGGACCCGGCGCGGCGGCAACTGACGGTGTACCTGCCCCCCGGCTACGGAGAGGGCGCGCGCCGCTATCCGGTGGTGTATTTCCTCAACGCGTTCTCCAACAGCGGCAAGTCGTGGACGAACTTCTCGGCGTTCTCGGTGAGTGTCCCCGAGCGCCTGGACGCGCTCGTCGCGGCGGGCACGATTCCGCCGGTCATCGGCGTGTTCCCGGACGGCTGGACGTCGCTGGGCGGCAGCCAATGGGTGAACAGCGACGCGATCGGCCGCTACCGGGACTTCCTGGCCAAGGACGTGGTGGGCTTCGTGGACCGCACGTACCGCACGCTGCCCAAGCCGGCGGCACGCGCGGTGGTGGGGCACAGCTCGGGCGGGTACGGCGCGCTGGTGATGGGCCGCTACCACCCGGAGATCTTCTCGCACCTGAGCGCCCAGTCGCCGGACGCCTACTTCGAGTACTGCTACCTGCCGGATCTCCCCAAGGTGGCCACGGCGCTGCTCAAGGCGGGGGGGGTGGAGGCGTGGTACCAGGACTTCGTCCGGCGCGCTCGCGACACCAAGGCCCGCGGCGATGACTTCACCGTCATCAACGGGCTGGCCATGGCCGCGGCGTACTCGCCGAAGAAGGGCGAGCCGCTCAACCTGGAGCTGCCCTTCGATCAGCAGACGGGCCGTCTGAAGCTGGAGGTGTGGAACCGCTGGCTGGTGCACGACCCGGTGCGCTTCGTGCCCAAGTTCGTGGACGCGTTCCGCAAGCTGAAGACCGTCTTCATCGACTGCGGCTCCCGCGACGAGTTCAACCTGCGCTGGGGCGCCCGGATGATCGCCGAGGATCTCAAGCCCAGTGGCGTCGAGCTCGTTCACGAGGAGTTCGAGGACGGGCACACGGGCGTCAACTACCGCTTCGAGCGCTCGCTGGCGGTGCTCGGCCCGAGGCTCGCGCTCGAGTAACGGACGGACCGTGATGACGCGGGGCGTTGTCCCCGCACTCGTGCCCTCGCCGTGACGTCCTGGTGACGATGCCTCTGGCGCTCCAACGTTCGCCCGGGTAGAGGCTACCCGTGCATTCGCGCGGGTGGGGACCATGCGCACCCGCGGCCTGGAGACAGAGCCATGAGTATCGACCGCTACGGACTGTCCCGCGTCGTCGGGGAGAAGGGTGTACTGCCCCAGCGGGCGCGCAAGCTGGACCCGTCGCTGCCCTGCCGGGAGGCCGAGCTCCTCATCGACGTGGAGAGCCTCAACATCGACGCCGCCTCGTTCAAGCAGATCAAGGACGAGGTGGGCGCGGAGCCGGCCCGCATCGCCGCGCGCGTGCAGGAGATCGTCCGCGAGCGGGGCAAGATGCAGAACCCGGTGACGGGCTCGGGCGGCATGCTCATCGGCCGGGTGAAGGAGATCGGTCCGAAGCACCCGGCGAAGGGCGAGCTCCAGCCGGGCGACCGCATCGCCACGCTGGTGAGCCTCAGCCTGACGCCGCTCGTCATCGACGAGGTGAAGGCCGTGCACCCGACCATCGACCGGGTGGACATCCGCGGCTCGGCCATCCTCTTCGCCACGGGCCTCTACGCGAAGCTGCCCTCGGACATGCCGGACACGCTGGCGCTGGCGGCGCTCGACGTGGCGGGGGCACCGGCGCTGGTGGCCCGGTGGCTGCGCCCGGGGATGACGGTGGGCGTGCTGGGCGCGGGCAAGAGCGGGGCGCTGTGCCTCGCGCAGGCCCGGCGCAGCCTGAAGGGTCAGGGCCGGCTGCTCGCACTCGACATCTCCGAGCAGGCGCTCGCCACCTTGAAGGGCATCGGGCTATGTGATGCGACCCTGAAGGTGGACGCGACCCAGGCCGTGGACGTGATGGAGGCCGTGTCGCGGGCGACGGATGGCGCGTTGTGTGATCTGGTGATCAATTGCGCCTCGGTGGGCAACACGGAGATGGCGTCCATCCTCAGCGCGAAGGATGGAGGAACGGTCATCTTCTTCTCCATGGCGACGAGCTTCACCGCGGCGGCGCTGGGCGCCGAGGGCGTGGGCAAGGACGTCACCATGGTGGTGGGCAGCGGCTACGTGCCGGGGCACGCGGACTTCACCCTGGAGCTGCTGCGCGCGGAGCCGGCCCTGCGCCGCCTCTTCGAAACGCGTTACGTATAGTAAGGTGCCGACATGCCAGGACCGTTCATCGAAGACGCGCAGATCGCGCGCGCGCGCAAGCTGGCGGAGGACATCACCGAGCCCATCTTCGAGCTCATCCGCCGCCACACCACCGTCTCCATCGAGCGCACCGTGCTGCGCTTCTTCGGCATCGCCGATGCCGGCCCCGGAGGCGTACCACTCGCCAACCTGATGGTGGACCGGCTCAAGGCCGCCGGGGTGCTGAACAGGGGAGCGGCGTATTGGTATGGCCGCGCCCTTCATCTGGGTGCCCGCAGTCCGCTGGAGGCCGTGGAGCGCCTGACCGCGTTGCCAGCGGAGAAGCTGGGGCCCCTCTCGCCGGAGATGGAGCACAACCTGCGCGAGGAGGTGCGGGCCGAGGCTCAGTCGGCCATGGACGATCTCAAGTCCCGCATCGCCCAGCGTGACGCGCTGCGCAAGGAGCTGGGAAGTGCCCCGGCGCCGCACAAGTACGTCATCGTGGCCACGGGCAACATCTACGACGACGTGGATCAGGCCCGGGCGGCGGCGCAGGCGGGCGCGGACATCATCGCGGTCATCCGCTCCACGGCGCAGTCGCTGCTGGACTACGTGCCCCACGGAGCCACCACCGAGGGCTACGGCGGCACGTATGCCACCCAGGAGAACTTCCGCATCATGCGCGAGGCCCTGGATGACGAGAGCCGCAAGCTCAAGCGCTACATCCAGCTGACGAACTACTCGTCGGGCCTGTGCATGGCGGAGATCGCCTTCGCGGCGGCCTACGAGCGGCTGGACATGCTGCTCAACGACGCGATGTACGGAATCCTGTTCCGCGACATCAACATGCGGCGCACGTTCATCGACCAGTACTTCAGCCGCCGCATCTGTGCCCTGGCCGGCATCATCATCAACACGGGCGAGGACAACTACATCACCACGGCGGACGCGTACGACGCGGCGCACACGGTCATCGCCAGTCAGTTCATCAACGAGACCTTCGCCAAGCGCGCGGGCCTGAAGGACTGGCAGCTGGGCCTGGGGCACTCGTACGAGATCGACCCGTACCGGGCGGACACGCTGCTGCTGGAGCTGTCGCAGGCGATGCTGGTGCGCCGGTGCTTCCCCAACGCGCCGCTGAAGTACATGCCGCCCACCAAGCACAAGGAGACGGACATCTTCTTCAGCCACGCGTACGACGTGATGGCGGACCTGGTGGCCATCTGGACGCGGCAGGGCATCCAGCTGCTGGGGATGATGACCGAGGCCATGCACACGCCGCTCCTGGCGGACCGGTACGTGGCGCTCAAGGCGGCCAGCTACATCTACAAGGCGGCCAAGGGCATCGACGAGGAGTTCACCGTGCGCGAGGACGGGAAGATCGCCAACCGCGCGCGCGAGGTGTTCGCCAAGGCGATGGAGTTGCTGGAGGAGTGCCAGAAGGACGGCATGGTGGCGGCCATCGGCCGGGGCCACTTCGGCGACGTGAAGCGCACGGAGACGGGTGGCAAGGGGCTCGAGGGCGTGCTGGAGAAGGCGCCGGACTACTTCAACCCGTTCCAGGACATGCTGGAGGCACAGTGATGCTCGGCTCGCTGCTGGTGATGGTGCTCACCGCCGGGGAGCCGGCGGAGGAGCTGAAGAAGTACGAGGTGAAGACGCTGGCGCTGCAGGTGCCCGCCGAGTGGAAGCAGTCCGAGGCGGACGGCACCCAGCGCTTCGACGACCCATCCGGGAACGCGTACCTGCTGGTGGACGTGGGCGCGGTGCAGACGGCGGGGATGAAGCCCCGGGTGTGCCTGGACAAGGTCCTGGGCGCCATGGGGAACGAGAAGGGCTGGGAGAAGCTGAAGCTCGGCAAGGCCCCGGCGGCGCGGCGGGTGGACACGGACACCACGCCGGATGGCGCGGAGTCGGTGGAAACGGTGACGTACGTGGGGTGTGACGGGAAGACCACGTGGTCGCTCGTCTTCCACATGGACACGAAGCAGAAGGATCGCTTCGAGGCGCTCTCGGTGAAGGTGGCCAACAGCGTCGCGTACGTGAAGCCCGCGGCGGGCAAGAAGGGGAAGTAGGCGCCATGGCGACGAAGCCGACGAAGCAGATCATCCGCCCCTACGGCGACCGGCGCGATGACGGCGTGGTGCAGCTGTCGTTCACGCTGCCGGTGCCGTTGTCGGAGAAGGCCAAGGAAGCCGCTGCGGTGCTGGCCCGGAAGATGGGGTTCTCCGACGTGAAGGTGGCCGCCGCCGAGCGCGCCGCCGACACGTACACCTTCTTCATCGTGTACGCGCGCACGCCGCAGTCACTGGACTACGCCGAGATCGACGTGCCCGAGGTCGTGGTGAAGAAGCTCGGGTTCGACGATCTCAACGCGCTCATCAAGGACAAGGTGGGCCGGCGCATCGTGGTGTTCGGCGCGTGCACGGGCACGGACACGCACACGGTGGGCATCGATGCCATCCTCAACATGAAGGGGTACGCGGGCGACTACGGCCTGGAGCGCTATCCCTGGTTCGAGGCCCACAACCTGGGCAGCCAGGTGCCCAACGAGGACCTCATCAAGCGGGCGATGGCGCGCAACGCGGACGCGATCCTCGTGTCACAGGTCGTCACCCAGCGGGACGTGCACAAGGACAACTCGCGCCAGTTCATCGATGCGGCCAGGGCGGCGGGCATCCACGGCAAGACGATCCTGCTGCTGGGCGGGCCGCGCGTGGACCACAAGCTGGCGTTGGATCTGGGCTTCGATGCGGGCTTCGGCCCGGGGACGAAGCCCTCGGACGTGGCGAACTACATCGTGCACCAGGTCCTCCAGAAGGAAGGCAAGGAGGCGAAGAACGTGCACTGGGAGGGGGAGCCGCAATGAGCAACGTGAAGGCGGTCATCCGGCTGCGCATGAGCAGCCATGACGCACACTACGGTGGGAACCTGGTGGACGGGGCACGGATGCTGGGGTTGTTCGGCGACGTGGCCACGGAGCTGTGCATCCGCCTGGATGGGGACGAGGGGCTGTTCCGCGCGTACGACTCGGTGGAGTTCCTGGCGCCGGTGTACGCGGGGGACTTCATCGAGGCGGAAGGGGAGATCATCCAGACGGGCAACACGTCGAGGAAGATGCGCTTCGAGGCGCGCAAGGTGATCCGCCCGAGGCCGGACGTGAACGACTCGGCGGCGGACGTGTTGCCGGAGCCGGTGGTGGTGTGCCGGGCGAGCGGGACGTGCGTGGTGCCGAAGGACAAGCAGCGAGGTCAGCGATGAGCACGCCCATGGTGATTACCGCGGCGATGGTCGGCGCGGAGACGACGCGGGAGCAGACGCCCTACCTGCCGATCACCGCGGAGGAGATCGCGGAGGACGCGGCGAAGTGCCGGGAGGCGGGAGCGGCGATGGTGCACCTGCACGTGCGCACGCCGGACGGCAAGCCGTCACAGGACACGGAGCTGTTCCGAGCGGCGATCCGGGCGATCCGCAAGAGGACGGACGTGCTCATCCAGGTGTCGACGGGTGGGGCGGTGGGGATGGACGTGGACGAGCGTTGCGGCGGATTGAGGCTGACGGGCGAGGACCGCCCGGACATGGCGACGCTGACGACGGGCACGGTGAACTTCGGTGACGAGGTGTTCTGGAACCCGCGCCCGCTGGTGCGAGACATCGCGAGACGCATCAAGGCGCTGGGACTGCGGCCGGAGTTCGAGTGCTTCGACGTGGGGATGGTGGACGAAGCGCGCGCACTGGCGAAGGAGGGGGTCGCGGAGCTGCCGGGACACTTCGACTTCGTGCTGGGAGTGCCTGGGGCGCTGACGGCGCGCGAGGACGCACTGGACTTCATGATCAAGTCGCTGCCTGAGGGGAGCACGTGGACGGTGGCGGGGGTGGGGAGGCACCAGTTGCCGTTCGTGGAGTTGGCGGCGGTGCGAGGGGGTAACGCGCGAGTGGGGCTCGAGGACAACATCTACGTGTCCAAGGGCGTGCTGGCGAAGGGCAACTGGGAGTTGGTGGCGGAGGCGGCGAAGAGGGCGAAGGAAAAAGGCCGGACGCTGGCGACGCCGCAGGAAGCGCGAAAGCTGCTGCGTCTGACGTAACCAGAACGCAACACAAACACAACCACCCACCCACCCCTCTCCCTTCGGGAGAGGGACGGGGTGAGGGTATCTCGCCCCCCGGGTTGAACCTGTCCAAGCGCCCCCTCTCCCTCTGGGAGAGGGCTGGGGTGAGGGTCAGAATCCGGGCTGAGCCCGTGGATCCATTCACCCGAGAGGAATCCAAGACACCATGGAAACGGATCTGCGAGGCAAAGGCGTCCTCGTCACTGGAGGAGCGGGCGGAATCGGGAGTGCGGTCGTTCGAGCCTTCGCGGAGGAGGGGGCGAAGGTAGCGGTGCACTACCACCGGAGCGCGGACAAGGCCGAGTCGCTGGCGAAGGAGGTGGGAGGAGCGGCCCTGCGAGCGGATCTGACGTCCGAGTCGGACGTGGACGCACTGGTCCCCGGGGCGGTGAAGGCGCTGGGCCGGCTGGACGTGCTGGTGGCGAACGCGGGAGTCTGGCCGCCGCCGGACGAGGGCGTGTGGCAGATGTCGCTGGAGCGCTGGCGGCGGACGCTGGCGGAGAACCTGGACAGCGTGTTCCTGAGCTGCCGGGCGTTCCTGCGCCACGTGGAGAAGACGGGGACGGGGAACATCATCATCATCGCGTCGACGGCGGGGCTGTTCGGGGAGGCGGGGCACTCGGACTACGCGGCGGCGAAGGGGGCGTTGGCGAGCGGGTTTCTCAAGAGCCTGAAGAACGAGATCACGCGCATCGCGCCGCTGGGCCGGGTGAACACGGTGTGCCCGGGGTGGACGGCGGTGGATCGGCACAAGGACAAGCTGGAGAACCCGGCGTTCATCAACCGGGTGACGCGGACGATGCCGATGCGCAAGGTGGGCCGTCCGGAGGACGTGGCGCGGGTGGTGGTGACGCTGGCGTCGGATCGCATCTCCGGTCACGTGACGGGCGAGGTGATCACCGTGGCCGGAGGCATGGAAGGCCGCGTGCTACACGAGACCTGAGAGCGGCTTACAGCTTGCGCCCGGCGCGGAGGATCTTCACGGGCGGGGTGAGCGCCTGCCCGTTCGCGGGCGCCTGCTGGATGGAGCGGACGACGTTCATGCCGCGCACCACCTTGCCGAAGGCGCCGAAGCCCTGGCCGTCCGGGTTGCGCTTGCCGCCGTGATCGAGCTCGGGCTGGTCGCCGATGCAGATGAAGAAGTCCGAGACGGCGGAGTCGGGCGTGTCGCGAGCCATGGAGACCGTGCCGTCCTTGTGCTTGAGGCCGGTCTCGTTCGTGCGCTCGAGGGCGATGGGCGGGCGCTGCTCGGACTGACGGGTGGGGTTGATGCCGCCCTGGATGACCTCGATCTTCACCGTGTTGTTCGGCTGGTTGTCGGGCTTCAGCTTGACGGTGCGGTGGAACACGCCGCCGTCGTAGAGCCCGGCATCCACGTAGGCGAGGAAGTTCTTCACCGTCTTGGGGGCGCGGGCCGCGTCGAGCTCCAGCTCGATTTCGCCCTTGTCTGTCAGCATCACCACGCGGACCGGCTCGGGGGGCCCGGGCTTCGAGCCCATCTTCGGCGTGGCGGCGAAGGCGGCGGGAGCGAGGGCGAGCAGCACGGCGAGGCAGGTGGAGGAAAGCGTGTTCATCGGTATCTCCTGAGCACGGGGGAAGAGGCGGGGCTTCCTCGAGGGGCAGGGGCCATGCTCCTTTCGTAGGCCGGCTCGCGCACCACGTCCATCTGGATCGGTGGGATGTGCGCACCCTGAGTGGGTTGCGGCTGCCTGCCCTCGCTGCTGTAGTCACGCCCCCATGAAGAAGACCCTTTCCCCGTCTGGGAACCCTCAGGGCCTGAGCCGCCGCGTGCTGCTCGGTGGCGCGGCCGCCGCCGGCACGCTCGTCGCCCTCGATGTCCAAGCCCAACCCGCGCCGAGCAACTCCGCGAGTGCACCCGCCCGTTCGCCAAGCGGCAAGCCCTTCGAGCTCGAGGAGGCCACCGTCTCCAAGCTCCAGGCCGCCATGACGTCGGGGAAGCACACCGCGCGGGGTCTCGCCGAGCGCTACCTGACGCGCATCCAGGAGTTGGATCGCACGGGGGACCTGCCGCTCCTGTCGGTCATCGAAATCAACCCGGACGCCCTGGCCATCGCCACCGCGCTCGACGAGGAGCGCAAGGCGAAGGGGCCTCGCGGGCCGCTGCACGGCATCCCCGTGCTCATCAAGGACAACATCGCGACCGCGGACAAGATGCAGACCACCGCCGGCTCGCTCGCCCTCGTGGGCGCAGTGCCCTCGCGCGACGCGTTCGTGGTGGAGCGGCTGAGGGCGGCGGGCGCGGTCATCCTCGGCAAGACGAACCTCAGCGAGTGGGCCAACTTCCGCTCCACGCACTCCTCCAGCGGGTGGAGCGGGCGAGGGGGCCAGTGCCGCAATCCCTACGCCCTCGACCGGACGCCCTCGGGCTCGAGCTCGGGCTCGGGAGCGGCCACCGCGGCGAACTTCTGCGCGGTGTCCGTTGGTACCGAGACCGATGGCTCCATCGTCTCGCCCTCGGCGGCGTGCTCCCTGGTGGGGCTCAAGCCGACCGTCGGGCTCGTGAGCCGCTCGGGCATCATCCCCATCTCCCACAGCCAGGACACCGCGGGCCCCATGACGCGCACGGTGGCGGACGCCGCCGCGCTGCTCGGCGTGCTGGTGGGCATCGACCCGAATGACGCGGTGACGGCCACGAGCAAGGGCCACGCCCAGGCGGATTACACTCGGTTCCTGGATCCGAACGGGTTGAAGGGGGCGCGCATCGGCGTGCCCCGCGAGCGGTTCTTCGGCTACCACCCGGCCACGGACGCGCTGGTGGAGCGGGCGCTGGAGCTCATGAAGGCCCGGGGCGCCATCATCGTCGACCCGGCTCCCATCCCCTCGGCCGCGAAGCTGGACGAGCCGGAGATGGAGGTGCTGCTCTACGAGTTCAAGGCGGGCGTCGAGGCGTACCTCGCCGGGCTCGGGGACAAGACGCGGCTGAAGACGCTCGCGGACCTCATCCGGTTCAACGAGGAGCACCGCGACAGCGAGCTCCCCTGGTTCGGCCAGGAGCTCTTCCTCCAGGCCCAGGAGAAGGGGGCGCTCACGGACAAGAAGTACCGCAAGGCGCTCGAGGCCTGCCGGAAGCTGTCGAGGGGGCAGGGCATCGACGCGGTGATGGAGAAGCACAAGCTCGACGCACTGGTGGCGCCGACGCAGGCGCCCCCGGGGCTCATCGACCTGGTGGATGGAGACCACTGGCTGGGGAGCAGCTCCTCGCCGGCGGCCGTCGCGGGGTACCCGAGCATCACCGTCCCCGCGGGGTACGTGGCCGGACTGCCCGTGGGCCTGTCCTTCATCGGGCGTGCGTGGAGCGAGCCGACGCTGCTGCGGCTCGCCTTCTCCTATGAGCAGGCCTCCAAGCACCGCCGCCCGCCCGGCTTCGCCCCGACGGCGGACCTGCGCAAGCCCACCTCGTAGCGCCGCCGACGAGCGGCGTCACAAGCCAGCGGATCATGCGTCTCATGGGTGTCTCCGCGTCCAGGTCCGTGAGGCCGGCGCGGGGGCCGCGGGAGGAGCACATCCATGCATGTCGTGATCATCGGTGGCGGGGCGGCGGGAATCGCGGCGGCTCACACCATCCTGGGAGCATCGAAGAACCACACGGTGACGCTGTTCGAGTCTCGGGGCACCTATGGCGGGCGGGCCCTCACGGACGACACCTCGATCAGCGGCTTCGCGTTCGACAAGGGCTGCCAGTACATCCAGGACGAGAAACACAATCCGTGGATGGCCATCGCGAAGGAGCTCGGGTTCGAGACCTTCCCGGAGAAGGTGGGCGACGTCCTGCGGCGCGAGGACGGCGGGAAGTTCGTGGACGAGTCGACGACGGTGGCGCCGGTCCAGGCGGTCTCCGAGGCCATCGAGGCTTCCTATGAGAAGGCCAGGACGCAACCGAATGTCATCGTGGCGCCCAAGCCCCGCTTCGATACACAGGCGGAGATGTTCGGCCATGCCGTCTCGGAGTTCGGTCCGTTCACCGAGTCCGCCGAGGTCTATCAATACATCGCGGCCGATCGCGCCCGGGTGGTCTCCTATGAAGGAGACGGCAACGCGTTCGTCACCCGGGGGCTCGGGACGCTCGTCAGGGCGTACGGTCTCGAGCTGAAGAAGCGCTTCGGGGACCGGATCACCGAGTACTTCCAGACGCCCGTCGGCATCGTGCGTTACACCGGGAATGGCGTGACGGTCGTCTCGCGGAGCGGCGGGAAGAGCGTGGCCGCCGACGCGGTGATCATCACGGTTCCCACGTCCGTGCTGGCGAGCGGCGCGATCGCCTTCGATCCGCCCTTGTCGAAGGACTACCGGGTCGTCTTCAACATCCTGCGCCTCGGCAGCTACAAGAAGCTGGCGCTGAAGTGCAATCGCATCCCGGATGAGCTCCAGGCCGACACCAACTACTACCTGATCGAGACGGAACCGGAGGGGGTCTGGAAGTACTACCGCCTGTCGAAGACGCCGGACGTGCTGGTGGTCCATACCGCTGGCGACTTCGCCCGGGCTCTGGACGAGATGGCCGACAAGGATGTCTTCGCCCTGTTCAAGAAGACACTCCAGGAGGCCTACGACAGCCCCATCACCTACGCGCCCGGCAAGGCGATCACGAACTGGAGCAGGGATCCCGATGCGCTCGGTGCCTATTCCTACACGGCGATGGTGGGCGGCGGCCCGTCGGATCCCACGGCGTTGAACGCCCGCATCCAGCTCAAGAAGCCGGTGTCCGGGAAGGTCCATTTCACCGGCGAGGCCGCGAGCCTGGGGTTCTACGGGACGCTCGCGGGCGCCTACGACGAGGGCGTCGCGACCGCCAGGACGGTGCTCGGCATCTCGGGATAGGGGGTGAGCACCTCGCAGCCCTCGCGTGTCACCAGGACGGTGTGCTCGAACTGGGCGGAGAGGCTCCCGTCCTCCGTCACCACCGTCCACTTGTCCGGCAGCACCCTCACGTCCGGGCGCCCGAGGTTCACCATGGGCTCGATGGTGATGACCATCCCCGAGCGCAGGGTGATGCCCGTCCCCCGTTTCCCCACGTGGGACACGTGGGGCGGGAGGTGCATCTGGTGGCCGATGCCGTGCCCGCCGAACTCCCGCACCACGCTGCAACCCTCCGCCCGCGCCAGCTCCTCGATGGCCGCGCCGATGTCCCCCAGCTTCGCCCCGTGGCGCACGACCGCCACGCCCGCGTCCCGGCACCGGCGCGCCACGTCCACCACGTGCCGCGCCTCCGCGGACACCTCGCCGATGAGGAACGTGGCAGAGGTGTCTCCGTGGAATCCATCCAGGCACGTGGTCACGTCCACGTTGATGATGTCCCCCGGCTGGAGCCGCTCGTCCGCGCGAGGGATGCCGTGGCAGACCACGTGGTTGCGGCTGGTGCACACCGTCGCGGGGAAGCCGTGGTAGCCCAGCTGGCTCGGCTTGCCCCCACGCCGTGCCGTGTCCTCCCGGACCCACGCGTCGATGTCCGCCGTGGAGACTCCGGGCGCCAGCCGCGCCGCGACGTACGCCAGCGTCCCCGCCGCCGCCCGGCCCGCCGCGCGCAGGCGATCGATCTCTCTCCCCTTCAGCAACGGAATTCCCATGGCGCCAAGGTGGCACCCGGGCATCCGGAGCGTCCAATGCTGTTTCGGTATGAGGGAACGGCCCCGTGCATCGGCCCGCGGACCCGCGCTATCCTCCCGGCCGTGAGTCTCACGCACATCCAGACCTTCGTCGCGGTGGCCGAGGAGGGCCACGTGGGGCGTGCCGCGCGCCGGCTCCACCTCACCCAGCCGCCGCTCAGCCGTCACATCCTCGCGCTCGAGGACGAGCTCGGCACCCCGCTGTTCGAGCGCACGTCCCGGGGCATGCGCCTGCTGCCCGCGGGCGAGGCGTTCCTGCACCACGCGCGCCGCATCCTCGCCGAGGTGGACGCGGCGGTGCACACCGTCCGGGGCGTCGCGACGGACCGCCCCGGCAGGTGAGCTCACATCACGGCGCCGAGCACTTCGTCGGGCCGAGCGTGGCCTTGAAGAAGTACGCGTACAGGTCCGGCGAGAGCGAGAAGTTGCACGTGTTCACGTCGTTCGGATCCAGGTCGGGGTGGCTCTGGATGTAGCGGGCGACGTAGTCGCGCACGCCGTCCGCCGAGGTCCACAGCACCTTGCCCTCCTTGAACATGGAGTAGCCGCCACCGCCGCTGGCCCGGTAGTTGTTGATGGCGATGTGGAAGACCTGGTCATCGCTCACGTCCGCGCCCTTGAACCGCAGGTGGGTGAGGCGCGAGCCCGCGGGCTTCGTGAGGTCGTACCCGTACTCGATGCGCGAGTAGAGGTCCCAGTTGAAGTCCGCCACGTTGGGCACCTTGGCCGCCGTGGGAGTGGAGGCGGAGGGGGGCGCGTTGGGATTCCACGGGGCGAAGTACTGGGCGTTGACCTCCAGCGCGCGGCGCAGGATGGAGCCGTTGATCTCCATCACGTACAGCGTGTTGTCGTAGATGTAGATGCTGTAGGCATCGCGCAGGGTGATGTTGCCCGCGGGCAGCATGCCGTCATCGCTGAAGAGGGCGGCGAGCGAGAAGTCCACCGGGAAGCCGTTCTCCTCGGCGGCCTGCTCCTGCACGGCGTTGATGAGGTCGGCCAGCGCGCTATCGCTGAAGCGGGCGGGGTTGCCGCCGGGGAAGGCCGCGAGGGTGGTGCCGAGCGGGGCGCTCACGTACCGCAGCGTCTGGTCGTGGTAGCTCTGGACGAGCTGCGCCACCCCCGGCTCCATGGCCACGGAGTTGTCCACCGCGAGCAGCTTGGAGTCCTTGCCGTCCACCTTCCAGCGGCCGCCCTCGTGGACGAGGGAGAGATCCACCTGGCCCAGGTGGCTGCCCCAGCGGTTGGGCTGGATGAGCAGCACCTCCTGGCCCTGGGTGTTCTTCAGCAGCATCTTCGGGATGGGCTGGTGGGTGTGGCCGGTGAGGAGCACGTCGATGCCCTCGACCTGCTGGGCGATCTGCACCGCCTCGTTCTCCCCGGGCAGGTTGCCGCGGTCCGCCCATTTGGCGGGGTCGGAGTAGTCGGCGAGCCAGGAGTCCGGATTGCTCGCGCTGCCGGTGGGCTGCTTGTCCGGGCCGGAGTGGATGGCCACCACCACCACGTCCGCGCCCGCCTGCCGCAGCTTCGGCACGTACACCCGCGCCGTCTCCAGCGGATCCTCGAAGCGCAGGCCGGGGATGTTCTCCGGGCGCTCCCACGTCGTCACGCCCGGCGTCACCAGTCCGAGCACGCCCACCTTCACCCCGCACACCTCCTTGAGGAGGTAGGGCTCCAGGGCCTCGCTCCCGTCGCTCCGGCGCACGTTGGCGCCGAGCAGGGGGAAGCCCACCTCGCTCTTGAACTTGTTGAGGAGGACGAGGCCGTAGTTGAACTCGTGGTTGCCGACGGCCATGGCGTCGTAGCGCAGCTCGTTCATCGCCACGGCCATGGGGTGCTTGGGGGTGTTGTCCACCAGGGCGTAATAGGTGCCCAGGGGGGTGCCCTGGATGGTGTCACCCGTGTCGAGGAGCAGGTTGCAGTCCGGATTCTCCGCGCGCGCCTGCTTGATGAGCGTGGCCACCTTGGTGAGGCCGCGTTTGGTGTCCACCTTCCCCGTGAAGTAGTCCCAGGGGAAGAGGTTGGTGTGCAGATCGCTCGTCTGCAGCAGCCGCAACGTGCGCGGCTCGGTGTTCACCGGGGGCGGCTCGGTGTTCACCGGGGGCTGCTCGGTGTCACCACAGGCGGTGAGCTGGAGCAGCGCACAGGTGCCCAGGGTGGAGATGAGGGCCGCGCGACGGGCGCCCGCCAGGAAGCTCGGAAGCATGGAAGAGAACCTCGGATGTGTGCGCCCGGGAGGTAGCTCCCGGGCGTACGCAACCCTATACGAACACCCGCCAGGATGTACTTCCTGGCGGGTGACATCTCGAGGTCAGTACTTCTCGGAGGTGCAGCGGACGTAGTGCTGGTAGGGCGCGCAGGTGGCGTTCTTCACCTGATTCCAATCGGCCTGGGGCCAGACGGTCTTGGCCCAGTCGGCGATCGTGTTGATGAGCGTGGGGTTCACGCCCTGGTACTTGAACTGCGGGAGCAGGTACCAGATGCGGTTGCCCAGGGAGCTGTCGTAGAAGCCGTTGATGACCTCGGTGGTGGTCGCGCCACCACCCGCCGTCCACCACTCCGAGGCAGGGTATTGGCGCGTCTTGTCCCACCAGGTGGACAGGAGGGCCTCCAGGATGGCCCGGCGCTCGTCGGCGCTGATCCCCGCCCAGCCCGGCATGTTGCCAGGCATCACCAGCCGGCTCAGGTCCGCCGCGGTCCTCGGACTCCACCCCGCGGAGCCGGGCATGCTGGGCTTGAGCGTGGTGTCGGAGATCTGCATTCCCTTCACCAGCCACATCGAGAGCAGTGCATTGGTGGGCGTGGTGCTGGTGCCGACACGCTGCATCTCGGAGATGAAGCCATGGACGTAGCCCCAGTCGATCGGCCGCTGGCCATCGCGATCCGCCCCATCCGAGTGGTTGCCACTGTAGAGGATCAGCGAGAGCTGGTACCACGCCATGGAGAAGTAGGTGAACATCGCCGGGCCGTTGTCATTGATGCCCGTGTTGTTCCTCGGCAGCTTGAGCAGGTTGGGGGAGCTGTCGAAGGTGTTGTTGGTCATCCAGCCCCGGGCCTCCCGCGAGGTGGGGAACAACTGGCGTTGCCGATCCTCGAGCCCGAACTCCTGCATGATCTCCCACATCTTCACCAGCTGCCAGAGCGCGGTGGAGTAGATCTTCCGTGAGTAGTTGATGTCCTTGCCGGTGGTTTCGTTCTGGTACCTCGGCTGGAGGAACTCGTAGTTGGCCTGGTTCCAGAGCCGGTGGGGGAAGAAGAGCTCGTTCCTGTAATTGGTGTAGCCCGCGGCGCGGACCTTCGCGGCCAGGTCCCTCAAGCTGGCGTTGACGCCGGTCGCGGTCCCCTCGAAGGCGTAGAGCTTGTTGATCCGGTGGTTGACGAAGGCATCACCCCAGGCGTCCTTGGGATGGATGCTCGGCAGCCAGTGGTTCCAGTCCGGGAGCTGGAAGGCGATGGGCATCTCGCGGGCGCTGAGGTTCGACGTCGTGGCGATGGCCTGCTTGGTGATCCCATTCGGGAACATGTAGCGGATCATGTCGCGATCCTGGTCCAGGACCGCGTCGACACCGGCGCCGGCCGCCCACTGCGAGACGGGCCTGGCGTCGAGCCCGGGTCCCGGCTGATACGGCGGATTCCAGGGACGGCCCGGGTTCGGCACGTTCGGCAGGGTCCGGATATAGGAGGCGATCTTCTTCGCCTCGGTATCGTTCAGACCGTGGAACTTCGCCCGCTCGATGATGGAGGCGTTGGAGTAGTTGAAATACTTCAGATCCCGTCCGTCCTGGGCATGGCAATCCATGCAACGGGCGCGGAGGTTCGCGGAGTTCTTGTAGGAGGTCACCAGCGTCCGAGTGCGCCAGAGCCGCTCACCCTCGGCGATGGAGGCCGCGTCGGAGAACGGCGGCTGCCAGGTGCTCGGGTTGTCTTCCGCGAAGGTGCTATCCGGGAGGACGCGGCTGCCATCCGCGCGGAGGAAGTTCAGCTTCAGCACGCGGAAGCCGAGCGAGCGCTCGTCCGCGGTGTTGAACTTGAAGGAGATCTGGTTCGAGCCCGCCACGAGGGTCCCCGCGGGAACGTCCAGGCGCAGCTTCAGCGTCGCGAAGGCGCCGCCGATGCCGCCATACGTCTTCGCGAGCCCCTCGACGCTCACCGTGTCGTTGTTCAGGGTCCGCCAGGTCCCGGAGTTGAAGCTGACACTGGCCTTGTTCGCGTAGGTCAGGCCATGCACCTGCAGCCAGAGCTTCAGCGGCTGCCGTACATCCTGGTCGCTCACGGTGACCGTCACGGTGCGCGTGGTGCCCTCGCGGCCGAAGACCTCGATGGGCAGGACGATCGGCGCGGTGGCTTCGTTCGTTTGCTGCTGGAAGGAATCAGCGGACTCCACCGCGTCCTGCTCGTCAGGTGCTGACAAACAACCCGTCAGCGCCAGCGCGAGGCTCAGCATGAGGGACGAAGAGAGGCCACGACTCCAATGCTGTTTGGTTTTTGTCATTGTGGGACGCTTTGAACCTCAAACGTTCCACGATGTCATTTCCGAGCAGGAGAGCGAGCACTTGTCCGCAAGAGGGGAAGGCAAAGATTGTCAGACTGTGAGTCTTTGCCTGTTCACACGTTGTGAGGCATTGCCGCCCCGTGGGGCTTTTTTTGAGAGGGTTCAGGTGGTGGACGAGGCGGGGGTGGCCTCGGAACGCGAGCTGGTGACCCGCCAGGCTAGCGCGATGGCGGCGAGCAGCAAGCAAGCGGCGAGCAGGAAGGGAGCGCCGGGGAGGTGCGCGCCGCTCTGGGGCGAGATGAAGTGCGCGAACGTCTGGGTGAAGAGGCTGGGGCCGATCATCCCCGCGATGCCCATGAGGCTGGAGAGCGCGCCCTGGAGCTGGCCCTGCTCCGACTGGCTGATGCGGCTCGACATGAGGCCCTGGGAGGCCGGACCGAACAGCCCCCACAGCGACATGACCAGGATTCCGAGCCAGAATACGGCTCCGGTGTCGGCCAGGCCGTAGAGGGTGAAGCCCAGCGCGCCGAACGCGAGCCCCATGAGCAACGTGCGCCGCTCGCCGAACCTCTTCACGATCGGCCGCACCAGGCCACCCTGGACGATCAGGGAGGTGATGCCAGTGCCCGCCATGGTGAGCCCCACGGCGCGCTCGTCCCAGCCGAAGCGGTAGCTCGCATACAGCACGAACACGCTGGGCAGCGCGACGTGGGCGAGGTTGTAGAGGAAGTGGACGGAGGCCAGGCCGAGCACCTCGGGCTTGGAGCGCAGCATGGCCAGCGCGCCCACCGGGTTGGCCCGGCGCCACTGGAAGGGCTTGCGGCGCTCGGGGGGCAGGGACTCGGGCAGGACGAACAGCCCATACAGGGCGTTGGCGAGGCTCAGTCCGGCCGCTACCCAGAACGGCAGACGAGGGCTGATGACCCCCAGCATTCCACCGACTGCGGGCCCCAGCACGAAGCCGATGCCGAACGCGGCCCCGAGCAGGCCGAAGCTGGCGGCGCGCTTCTCCGGAGGTGTGACGTCCGCGATGTAGGCGCTGGCGGTGCTGATGCTCGCCGCGGTGATGCCGGAGATGATCCGGCCCGCGAACAGCCAGCCCAGCGACGGCGCCATCGCCATGAGGATGTAGTCGAACCCCAGCCCGAAGTTCGACAGCAGCACCACCGGCCGGCGGCCGAAGCGGTCGGACATGGCGCCGAGCACCGGCGAGAAGATGAACTGCATGAGCGCCCACATCGTGGAGAACAGGCCCAGGAGCTCGGCCGCTCGCGCGGTGTCTCCCCCGAGGAAGCCCTCCACCATCTTCGGCAGCACGGGGATGATCATCCCCATGGCCAGGATGTCGAGCAGGATGGTGACGAAGATGAAGACCAGCGCGGCTCGGCGCGGGCCTGGGGAGGGACTGGAGCTCGGTTCGGTCATGGGAGGGGGGGGGCCGGTCAGGCGGGCAGGGGTTCCTCGCAAAAAGGAGCCCTTCGCGCAAGTCCGGCGTCTGACCTCGGAGGTCACCCGGATTCGTGCTAGGAAAAGTGGGTGCCCACCCGTTCCAGGAATCCAAGTAGGCCTCCCTCGCACTTCGAGCCCTCCCAGCTGCCCGGGGTCTCCGCTCCCGATCTCCTGGGTGCGGCCCGGCGGCTCATCCGGAGCCGGACGCGAGCCCCCCGCTACTGGGCGGCGGGGGATCGACTCACGGAGATGTGGCTCACCGGGCCGCTGCGTTCCTCCTCGGAGTTCCAGCTCGCCGCCTCAACCGATCTCGGGGCGGTCATCGACTGGCTCTATGACGAGCTGCTGAGCTCCAGCGCGTCCGCGGCCGAGGAGCTGGTGGGGCTCACCGAGCGGCTCCAGGAGATGGTGGACTTCGAGAAGGCCCTGGAGCTGCTGCGGCGGTGCGAGACGGTGCCCCTCGGGCCCGAGGCGGAGGTGGAGGAGGCCACGCGCGTGATCATCGCCACGCTGACCGTGCACGGGTACGCGACGCTCCACGCGAGGAGGTCGGCGGAGCTGGCCTCCCGGTGGCTGGAGGCGTGGGCGGACGCCATGTGGCGGCAGAACGTGCAGCAGGAGCAGACCTGCGGGTTCGGTCTGTTGGCCCGGCTGCCTCCGGAGGAGAGGCCGGCCTGCATGGCGCGCCTGGGTCTGACGCCCGAGGAGCTGGTGCCGCGGAGCACCTCCTTTTCCGAGGGGGTGGAGGAGTTCCTGGAGCGCTATGGCGAGACCGCCGCCTCCACGGTGGGCGTGCTCGGAGGCCTGCCGTTCTCCACGTTGCCCACCTCGGAGGTGGAGGCGCTGCTCCGGCTCTGCACGGGGGAGGCGAGCCTGCTCACCCCCATCTCCCACCTCCTCCGGCTGGCGCCGGACGTGAGCTTCGATCCGGCCGAGCTCATGAACACGGGCGTGTTCGCCAGCGCCGCCGAGCAGCGCCGGAGCGTGCTCGAGGTCGTCTCCGAAGGGAAGCTCTCCAAGCCGGAGTTGGATGCGCGGCTCGGCCAGGAGTGGGCACGCTTCTCGGTCCAGGCGCGCCACCTGCTCGAGGAGAGGATGGCCAGGCACGCGGAGCAGGTAGGAGCGGAAGTGGCGTCCGGTTGGCTCCCCGCGCTCTACGCACTGCTGGAGCGGCTGGTACCGGGAACGTGGAAGGGCTGAGCGGACGGCCCGGCGGGCGGATGTCGGTGTATCCGGGTTGATGTTCTCATGACGCCCATGCCCCTGTTCCTGCTGCTGTGTGTCGCTGTGTTGGCCACCGGCTGTGCCACTACGGCTTCACTGCCCGGTCATGGTGTGCTTCTGGGTTACAGCCGGAGCGAGCGCGACCCTGGCACGCAACTGGCGCTGGTGCGCCAGGCTGAAATAGCCGTGCGCTCGGTGACCAGCGGCGCCGTGACGGTGGACTCTTTCGAGGAGTTGCTGACGCTGGCGGGTCTGGACGATTTCAACGAGCTGCCCCCGAGAGTCGCTCCCCTTACGCCGCGAGCGGCGGCCCGGATGCTCGCCGTACTGCTGCGGAAGCCCGTGACACTGGCCTCGTTTCCGCCGCGCATGGCCGCGAGCCATCTTCTGCGCGAGGTGCTGGAAGGAGAGGCAGTCTCCCGCGAGGAGTTGCTGCGCCGTGTGGAGCGCTTCAACACGGTGGCCGTGCTGCGGCCGGACGGCTATCTCGCCTGGACACGCAACGGACGTACGCAGCAGAAGGTGGGGCCAGTGGAATGGAGGGATGACGCCTTCCGGGCCGGTCCTTTCGCGCTGGGCCGCTTCTATACCGGCAACGGGTGGGTTTTCCGGCATACGGACGCACGACTGCGGCCCATGATGGATGGGCCCGTGCTGGCCGAGGTGTATGACGATGCGGACACCATCAGCCGCACGCTGGATGGGGCGGAAGACGCCTATGTCGAGCTGTACCACGCCATGGGCCAGTTGCTGACGCGGCCGGTGGAGAGCCTCGTCGAGCTGCGACACCTGCCAGCGGGGATGGCGGCCCTCATTGCCTCCTCACCTGAGTTTCTTGAGCAATTCAGATACATGACGCGCGGCGAGCAGGTGAAGGCCCTCTCCAGACTGACTACCAGTCTGATTGTTACCTGGGGCGCCGCCGGGAGCACCACGCGCACGCTGACAAGGGCGCTGATGGGGGCGGAGGCTACCGTGCCGGTGTTGTCCCTGTCGGCGGAGGGTGCACTGGCTGTGGAGCGCGTCGTGGTACCAGTGGGCAACGTAGCCGAGGTGCTGGGCAGCGGACCGGGTGCGGCCATCATCCTCTACCAGACTGGCACGGGGGGCGGCGGTGGCGGAAAACGCGTATCAGGGGATGAGCTTGAGAAACTTCGTAAAGAGTTCGAGGCTGTAAAATCGAAGTTCTGGAAGCACGAGGCCGAGGCTCGTCCTGGTGTGTACTCACCCGAGAACGTCGCTAGGATGAAACAAGGCAAGCCTCCCATTGGGAGTGACGGTTTTCCGATGGAACTGCATCACAAGGTGCCACTCGCGGAGGGGGGATCCAATGCCTTCGAGAACCTCGTACCTTTGACGCGAACTGAGCACCGTCTGGGGCTCAGCTACAAGCTGAACCATCCGAATCTTCCATGACCTTTGACGAACTCGCGGAGATGCTGGAGAGGAATCCATCGAAGAGTCTAGGCCAGGGGGCGTGCGAGACGGAGATCCACGCCGCCAACGTTCAACTCGGCGTAACCCTGGCAGGTGGCTATCGACTCTTCTTGCGGCGCTTTGGTTGGGGAGGAGTTGGATCTATCGAACTCTTCGGGCTCGGTGGGGATGTGCCGCCGTACCTGAATCTTACCGAGATGACCCGGAGTGAGCGGGCGGACATGAGTCCCTCGCTCTCCGCACATCTCATCCCGCTCATGAACGACGGGGGAGGCAACCTCTACTGCCTTGACTCGAGGGTCGAGGGGGAGCCCCCTGTCGTGTTCTGGGATCATGCAGCAGGAGCGCAGCAGGAACCCGTACAAGTGGCGTCCAACTTCATCGAGTGGCTGGCCGCTCGGGTCGCGCGAGAGACCGAGATGGATGGAGATATCAGTCGGGGCACCCCTCCCTCTCCCGCCGGGAGAGGGTCGGGGTGAGGGTACCCACGCCCGTGCTCCCCACCGTGCACGGGCGCGGCCCCGGTGCTCACTTCGCGAGGAAGCCGAGCAGGGCCTGGTGCCACTTCTCGGGGGCTTCGAAGTGGGGGATGTGCCCGACGTTGGGAAGCTCCACGAGGGTGGCGTTGGGGAAGGCCTTCGCGGCGCGCTTGCCGAGCTCGGGGTACTGCCCGAACTGAGGGAGCAACTCGGGGGGGACGCGCCCGCGGCCGACCACGGTGCGGTCGGCCTGGCCTATGACGAGCAGCACGGGGACCTTCACGAGGGGGAACTCGTGGACCACGGGCTGCTGGTAGATCATCTGTTCGGTGGCGGCGGACACCCAGGCGAGCCGCGGGTAGTCGCCACTCAGCGTCTGGCGGAAGGGCACCTGGACGTACTCGTCATACTCGGGGCGCCACGTGACGTAGTACGTCTTCTGGTATTTGCGCATGCCCTCCTCGGTGGCGCCGAGCTGGTCGCGGTAGAGCTCCTCGGTGGAGCGCCAGGGGACGAAGAAGCGGTAGTCCTCGAGGCCGATGGGATTCTCCAGGACGAGGTGGGTGGTGGTCTCGGGGAACAGGCGCGCGAAGCGGGTGGCGAGCATGCCGCCCATGGAGTGACCGATCACGATCACCTTCGAGACACCGAGGGTGTCGAGCACCTGCTTCGTGTTGTTGGCGAGCGTGTGGAAGCTGTAGTCGAGGGCCGGCTTGGAGGACTTGCCGAAGCCCACCTGATCGGGGACGACGACGCGGTAGCCGGCCTGGCTGAGGGCGCGGATGGTGTCCTTCCAGTAGGCGCCGAAGAAGTTCTTCCCATGAAGCAGCAGGACGGTGCGGCCATTGGCCTTCCCGGTGGGCTGCACGTCCATGTAGGCCATGCGCACGTCCTGCCCCTGGAGCGTGAGCGGGAGGAAGCGGACGGGGTAGGGGTAGGGGTAGCCCTCGAGCGCGATGCCGAGCGCTTCGGGGGGCTTCGTCGGCTGGGCGGAGGCGGACGTGGAACAGAGCACCAGGAAGAGGGCGAGCAGGAGACGTTGAACGGGCATGGATCCTCCGGGAAGCGGAATGCGAGGCCTTCCTTATCCGCCTGGTGGGCCTCGCGCTCGGAGAACCGTGATATCGCGTGGCTCCTGTCACGAGGAGTCGACATTCGAGGGAGGGGTGGCATGAATCGCGATTTCGACCTGAGGGAGTACAACCGCGAGGCCTGGAACCGTCAGGTGGCCAAGGGTGACCGGTGGACGGTGCCGGTGGGGCCGGAAGTCATCGCCGCGGCGAGGCGGGGCGAGTGGAGCGTGGTGCTCACCCCGACGAAGCCGGTGCCGCGCGCCTGGTTCGGGGAGCTGGCCGGCAAGGACGTGCTGGGTCTGGCGAGCGCTGGAGGGCAGCAGGTGCCGGTGCTCGCCGCGGCTGGGGCGCGTGTCACGGTCATCGACAACTCTCCCTCGCAGTTGGGGCAGGACCGCAAGGTGGCCGAGCGCGAGGGCCTGTCGATCCGCACGGTGCAGGGAGACATGCGTGACCTGTCGGTCTTCCCGGACGCGAGCTTCGATCTGATCTTCCACCCCTGCTCCAACGGCTTCGTGGATGACGTGCGGCCCGTGTGGCGCGAGGCCTTCCGGGTGCTGCGGCCCGGCGGGGTACTGCTCTCGGGCTTCTGCAACCCGGTCATCTACCTGTTCGACCCGGACCTGGAGAAGCAGGGGGTGATGCAGCTCAAGTACTGGATGCCGTACTCGGACCTGACCAGCCTCACCGACGCGGAGCGCCGTCGTTATACCGACGTGGGCGAGCCCCTGAGTGTCGCGCACTCGCTGGAGGATCAGATCGGCGGGCAGCTCGAGGCCGGCTTCCTGCTCGCCGGCTTCTACGAGGACACGATGGGTGAGGGTGACAGGCTGTCCGAGTATCTGGCGGGAACCTGCGCCACCCGGGCGGTGAAACCCGGCATGGGCTGAGACCTGGCGCGCCTGGAAGGCGTGCTCCAGTGAAGGGCTGCATCGCCCCGAAAGACGGGGCTTTCAACGCTCTCGCGCTCCATATCTTCACGCTGGGATGGTGGGTAGGTGGTTGGGGAGGGGGAGCACATCATGTGGAAGCCAAGGGCGATCGCCGCCTTGGGTCTCATCCTGGCATCGGCATCCTGTTTCACACCGATCCCGGGTGACCCTTGTGGCAAGGAGAACAGGGCGCGCTGCATCAGCGCGACAGAGGCTGTCTTCTGTGAGGGGGGGACCTATCGGACCTATTCCTGTTCGGGCCCGAGTGGATGCACCGAGCAGGAAGACACGGCCAGTTGTGATCTCACGCGGGCGCGGGCCGGAGATGCCTGCCCGCGCCTCCTGGAAGGACAGGGGCAGTGTGATGCATCACAACCCGACAAGGCGCTCGTGTGCAGGAACAGTGTCTGGACCGAACAGGTCTGCAACACCTGTTCGGCGGAGGCCAATGGCGCGCTGACATGCGAGAGCGCCCGGGTGGGCGATCCGTGCACCGCCGAGGGCCGGGAGCAGTGCATGGTGCCCGCGGGCGACAGGATGATGGTGTGTCGCAGCGGCTTCTGGACGACGAAACCGTGCAGCGCCTGCACCCCCACGGGAGCCGAGACCGTGGCGTGTGGCGCACCTCGCGCGGGTGACCCGTGTAGTTCCGGGGCCCGGGCGCAGTGTGACACCGCCGACAGTGACCGCAAGCTGGTGTGCAACAGCGGGAAGTGGATGGCCCAGGTGTGCAACTCCTGTGCGGTGAGAAATGGCTCGGTCGAGTGCGGCCCGGCCCGGGCTGGTGACGCATGCGCCTCCGAGGGAAAAGCCCAGTGTGACCCCATCCACCTCAACCAGATGCTCGTGTGCAGGGAGCGGCTCTGGGCGACGATGGTATGCAATGCCTGCTCCGTCGCTGGCTCGGCCATCAATTGCATGGCGGCCCGGAAGGGCGACCCCTGCCTTCCCTCGCAGAAGGACCGTCGCCAGTGCAACCCGGACAAATCCGATGTGGCGGAGGGATTGCTCGTCTGCCGATTGCCGGTGACGGGGGGATTGGGTGTATGGCAGCCGGAAGCGTGCAATGAGTGCAAGGAGTGCTCCGTCAAGACCGGCCTGATCTACTGAGAGGGTAGGTTGGCGAAACCCTGAACAAGGGCACCGTCAGGTTGTGCTCGCGGAAAGAGCTGGATCCGTGAGCCGCCTGTTCGCCAGAGTCAGGGGATGAGCCTGATCGAACGTCTGCAGTCCTATATGCGTCACGCGGCCGCGCAGCGGTACGAGGCCATCTCGGTCCCGCCCTTCACGGCGTTCATCCATCCCTCCGACGGGCTCATCTATTTCAACTACGCCATCCCGGATGGGCCCATCACGGGTGATGTGCGGGAGCCCTTGCGGCGGCTCCGGGCGGTGTTCCAGGAGCGCAAGCGGGTGCCCCGCTTCGAGTATGTCTCCGAGCTGGCTCCGGCCCTGGCGGACACGCTGCTCGCCTCGGGCTTCCGGCTGGAGGCCGAGGCCCGGGTGATGGTCTGCACGCGCGAGAGCTTCACCCCGGTTCCCGTGCCGGAGGGGTTCTCGTTGTCGGTCCTCACGCCCGGGTCTTCTCGCGAGGAGGTGCGCGCGTACTGCACCACCGCGCGGCGGGGTTTCGTCCCGGACGAGCCCTACGAGGCCCCCGAGGAGGAGATCTCCAGGATGTTGGAGGAGATGAAGTCCGGCGGTGCGGTGCTGGGGCGCGTGGAGGGGCAGCCGGCCGTGGTGGGCATGTTCACCCCACCGTCCGAGGGCATCGCCGAGCTCGGCGGAGTGGCGACGCTGGAGAGCTTCCGCAAGCGGGGACTCGGCACCGCGCTGACGTCCCGGGTGGCTCGCGAGGCCTTCGATCGAGGAGTGGAGGTGCTCTTCCTGAGCACCATCACCGAGGAGGCTGGCCGCATCTACGAGCGGGTGGGTTTCCGGTTCGTGACACGGATGCTCTTCTTCGTCGATGCCGCCCCTCCCGAGGGAGCCTGACCGTCCACCCCTGGCCAGGAGCGGGGCGCTCGCTCCTCCCTCCGCCTGGTGGGCGGCGAGGCGGATTTGTTCTCAGTCGCGCGCGGGCGCGGTAGCTTGGGCGCGAGATGGAGAATCACCTCGCCCGTGCGCTCGTGTGCCTCACCGTCCTGTTCTCGGGAGTGGTGCACGCCGTCGAGTCGCCTCCCCCCACCGAGAAGCCCGCGTCCACGCGGACCGTGCTGCTGCTCGGCGACAGCCTGATCGTCACCAGCTTTGGTGAATACCTGGAGAGCTCGCTCAACGCGCAGCCGGGGATCCGCGCCGTGCGCCGGGCGAAGTCCTCCACGGGGCTCGCCCGTCCCGACTTCTTCGACTGGATGAAGGTCGGGCGCGAGGAGATCGAGCGACACGAGCCCGACGTGGTCGTCGTCATCATGGGCGGGAACGACGGGCAGGATCTCACGGACGACAAGGGCAAGGGGCGGGTCCACTGGGGCAAGCCCGCGTGGGAGTCCGCGTACCGCCAGCGTGTCGGGGCGTTCCTGGACATCCTCGCCGCGCCCGGCCGGAAGATCCTCTGGGTGGCGCTGCCCGTCACCGGGCTGAAGAACTTCGAGCGCAAGCTGGAGGTGATCCGCCGCGTCCTGCACGAGGCAGTGTCCTCGCGCGAGGACGCCGTCCACCTCGACACGAAGCTCTTCTTCACCGACGCCAAGGGGGGTCTTTTGCGCGAGGCCCAGGTCGAGGGCTTTCGCAAGCCGATGCGGCTGAAGATGGACGATGGCGTCCACTTCACGGTGGCGGGCGGCCGGTACTTCGCGAGCAAGGTTCGTCCCGCGGTGCTCGAGCTGCTCGGGTCCGCCGGAGTGGAACCCGGCACCGTCACGCCTCCGCCCGCGGCGGCCGGCGGTCAGAAGCCAGCGGTCTGCCGCGAGTCCGATGCCGCGTCGGAGGTCCCGATGACGCCCATGGCCTTCTGCGGCCCGTGAGCCATGCCCGCGCCTGCCGTCGCACCCAGGCTGGTTGCGATCCTGCTGGCGCTGGCGACATGCTCGTGCGGAGCCCTCGCCATGACGACAGCCACCGCGCGTGTCTCCGCCTCCCTCGAGTCCTCTGCCTCCGCTTCGATGCCGGCTCCCGAGCGGCTGCCGGTGTTGCTGGTGCATGGCATCGATGACGATGCACGAACCCTGGCACCGCTCGCGGCGTGGTTGGCGCGGGCCGGTTTCCAGGAAGTGCGGGTCATCGAGCTGAAGCCCAACAACGGAGATGCGCCCATCGCGGTGCTGGCCGGGCAGGTGGCCGAGGCCGCCGCGGAGCTGCGCGCGCGGACGGGCAGTGCGCGGCTCGACGTGGTCGGCTTCAGCATGGGGGCGCTCGTCAGTCGCTACTACCTGCAGCGGCTGGAGGGCCGGGCGCACGTGCGTCGCTTCGTGTCCATCTCCGGGCCTCATGCCGGAACGCTCATGGGCTGGTTGCGCTACAACCCGGGGGCGCGGGACATGCGGCCGGGGAGCGAGCTGCTGCGCGGGCTCTCCGCCGAGCCATCCCCCTTTGGTGACGTCCAGGTCTTCTCGCTGTGGACGCCGCTCGACCTGATGATCATCCCGGCCAGCTCCTCCCGCCTGGATGGCGCGCGGGAGCGCACCATTCCCGTCATCCTCCACCCCCTCATGGTGCGGGACGGCCGGGTGCTCCGCGCGGTCGAGGAGGCGCTCACGGTGGAGCACCCGGAGGACTTCCTGCCTCGGCCGATCGTGCCACCGCGCGAGCCTTGATGCCCGGGGGTCAGGACCGGGTGGGCTCCGAGGCCGAGGGCGCCGGGGCTGGCCGCTTCGGCACCAGGGAGCGGCGCGGGCCCCGGATGGCATAGTTGAGCAGCATGGCCGCGGGCATGAGCATCCCCAGTCCCTGGGTGAGGTTTTCGGGCGGATGGACCACGGCGCCGAGTGCCATCGCGGCGAAGAGAACACCACAGACCAGGCGGAGGAGAAGGGAGCTCACGAGCGTTTCCTTGGAACGGTGCGAACCATGATAACCAGCGGTTCACACCACGCACGTGCACCCCATGAGAAAGTCCTCTTCCGCGCTGCCCGCGCTCCTGATCGGCCTGGGCTCGGCGCTGTTCTTCACCATGACCTATGTGCTCAACCGCAGCATGGCGGCGGCGGGGGGGCACTGGGCGTGGAGCGCGGCGCTGCGCTACCTCATCATGCTGCCCCTCCTGTCGGTGTTGGTGGGCCTGCGCGGAGGCTGGCCGTCGTTGTGGGCCGAGCTGCGGCGGCACCCGCGGGAGTGGTTGCTCTGGGGCGGCGTGGGCTTCGGTGTCTTCTATTCGTTCCTGGCGCTGTCGGCGGACTACGGGCCCTCGTGGCTGATCGCCGGCTCCTTCCAGCTGACGGTGCTCGCCGGCCCGCTGCTCTCCCCGTTCATCTACACGGACTCCCGGCGGCGGATACCGCAGAAGGCCGTGGCGGTGGGCGGGTTGATCCTCGCGGGCGTGCTGGTCCTGCAACTGGGGCACTTCCACCTGGCCATGCCGGCCAGTGCCTGGCTGGCCCTGGTCTTCGTGGTGCTCTCCGCCTTCGCCTACCCGCTGGGCAACCGCAAGCTGATGCTGCACCTGGAGCGTGAGGGCGTCTCGCTGGATGCCAGCCAGCGCGTGCTGGGCATGACGGTGGGCAGTCTGCCCGTGTGGTTGTGCGTGGCGTCCTACGGCTACGTCCGGGCGGGGTGGCCCTCGCCGATGCAGGTGCTGCAGTCCGCGGGCGTGGCGGTGTCCTCCGGGGTGATCGCCACCACGCTGTTCTTCCGTGCCACCCACATGACCGCGAACAACCCGGTGGGTCTGGCCGCCGTCGAGGCCACGCAGTCCACCGAGCTGCTCTTCGCGCTGGTGCTGGGCGTGCTCTTCCTGGGCGAGGCGTGGCCCTCACCGTTCAGCCTGGTGGGGGCCGCGCTCATCGTGGTGGGCATGGTGCTCTACAGCCGCATCAGCGTGGACTCCGAGCTGGAGCCCACCGCGGTGCAGACGTGACCTAGCTGATCCATTCGATGAGGGCGCGGACCGTCTCCTCGCGCCGCCGGGAGGACTCCTGGACGGTCTGGAGCGTGCCCGTCAGCGCGCCCATCATCCCCCGGGAGGCCCGCTCGGGAGCCGTCCGGTAGTTCTCGGCGAGCTGCTCCAACTGCTCGCGCAGCCACGGGTAGCGATCGCGCACGCGGGCGGGCTCGGTGCCCGCCTTCACCTCCGTGAGGAGCGACGTGGCGAGCTGCCGCCACCCCTCGAGGCCCTGCCCGGTACGGCCCGCGAAGCCGCGGCGCACCATCGGTCTGACGAAGAACGGCATCGACGCGAAGTCACGCTCCGTGTCCTCGATGGCATTGCGGAACGCGGCGACGAGCGTGACGGGATCCGAGGTCATGGCGGTCATGGGTCAGGCGCTCCGGGAGGCAGGGGTTGTCGAGTCGTCGAGTGAGGCGATCAGTGAGTCCAGCCCCGCGCGCGTGACGGTGCGCGGCGAGCCGAGGGGGAGGCACAAGGGCTTGCGGCGGCGCGCCAGCAGGGAGATGAGGGCCGAGGCCGAGCTCGGACCATCGCTCTCCTCCAGCCACAGACCGAGCGACTCGGCGTTCTCGCGGTAGGTGGGCTCCTCCCGCAGCCGCGTCATTTCCTGGCGCAGGCGCTCCGCGCTCAGCTCCCGGAGGGGCAGGAACAGCCCGACGCCGAGGTACTCCACCCGCCGCGCGTTGTCGTGCTGCTCGCCGCCCACCGGAATCACCAGCAGGGGCTTGCCCGCCGCCAGCGTCTCGTTGGTGGTGTTGTTGCCTCCGTGGCCGATGACGAGATCCATCTTCGGCAGCAGGTCCACCTGGGGGACGCGGCGGAAGAGGAGCACGTTGGACGGTAGGGGCTTGGAGGCCAGGTTCCCGTAGGCCGCCCCCGCGCTCACGACGACCTGGATGCCCGGTGCGTCGAGCCCCCGGAGGATGGTGCGGAACACCTCCGGCTTGTCGTTGAAGACGGTGCCGAGCGAGACGTAGACCTTGTAGAGGTTGTTGTTCAGCTTCTCGAAGGGGAAGCCCTCGGCGTCGATGCCGCGTCGTGTCGAGAAGCAGGGGCCGACGTAGAAGCAGCTCTGCCCTTCGTTGGAGCGCGGGGCCTCGAGTCCCTCATGGCTCATCACCAGGTTGAGCCAGGGCGAGGCGGGGTTGCGCAGCACGTCGTCCGGGCCGGGGCCCAGCCCGAGCGAGCGCCGCACCTTGTTCATCCGGCGGGCCAGCTTGGCGAGCACCTCCGCTTCGGCGGCCTCGGCGGCCGCCAGCTCGGGGCCCGGCTGGGTGCCGAGTGGCAGGCCACTGCCCCAGGGAGGCACGCCACGGCCCCGGAAGGTGAGGCCCGAGTGGTAGACGGCAGCCCAGGGGAGGCCCAGCTTCTCGGCCGCGAGGATGGCCGGGTAGAAGACGAAGTCGGTCACCACCACCTCGACGGGGTTCTTCTCCAGCCTGCGGATCACCTCGCGCGCGCCCGACTCGGCCCCCGAGGTGAAGAGCTCCAGGGCGATCCGGGTCTCCTGGTAGGCCATGCTCCGGGCGAGGCGGATGGCATGGTAGAGCACGCCGAGCGCTGGACGGAGTCGCTCCAAGGGCAGTCCCGCGCGCTCCACCATGGCGGGCACGTCCACCACGTTGTTGAGGACGTCGGGCCGCAGCCGGAATCCCAGGGAAGGCGCCCCCGGCACGAGGAGGCGAGGGTTGTAGGCACCCTCGACTTTCATCTTCAGTGCCGTCGACAGCAGCGTGTTGAGGTGTCCCACCGTGGGGTGGCACAGGAATGCGATGTCACTCATGTACCCCTATGATGGACGAGCACGCGGTCGCATGCGAGTGCCTCTCCCACGGACGGAGCCCGTTTTGCTAGGGGTGCGGTCCGGGTTGGCGCATCGCGTCGGTGCTCGGGTGGCGAGCGGGTTCCAGGTGGAGCGGTAGGGCCAGGGGACCCCTGGCGATGATCGATCGAGACCAGGCGAACTCCCTTCGCGTGAGGGAGAAGCCGCGGATTCGCGAGAAGAGCGCTTCGAGCCCCAGGCGGGCCTCCAGGCGGGCAAGCATCGCGCCCACGCAGAAGTGGGGGCCGTGACCGAAGGACAGGTGGCTCTGGTTCTCGCGATCCAGGAGGAAGCGATCCGCCTGGGGGAAGCGGCGCTCGTCGCGCATGGCCGCGCCCATCAGGACGACCACGAGGGCCCCCTTGGGAATGACCACCCCGGAGAGCTCCACGTCCTCGGTCGCCAGCCGGAGGCTGCTCTGCCCGGGTGGCTCGTAGCGGAGGACCTCCTCGACGAGCCGGGGGATGAGGGATGGGTCCGCGAGCACGCGCTCCACCTCGTGCGGATGGTCGGCGAGGACGGCCATCGTGTTGGCGAGCAGGTACACGGTCGTCTCCATGCCCGCCGGCACCATGCCGAAGAGGAAGCTCAGGAGCTCCTCGTGCGTCAGCGCCTCCGAGCGGAGCAGCTCGCTCACCAGGTCATCGCCAGGCTCGGCGCGCCGGGCCTCGATGAGTGCCTGGAAGCAGTGCTCCATCTCCGCGAGGCTTTGACGGACTTCGGCCATGCGCTCGGGCGAGGGCTCGCTGGCGGGGATGCTGACCAGATCGTCCGCCCAGCGCTTCAGGCGCGGCGCCATGGAGGGCTCCAGGCCGAAGAAGAGGTTCAGGACGCGGGTGGGGAGGGGCAGGGCGAAGTCGGCGACGAAGTCCACGTCCTGGCGGCGCACGGCGGCCTCGGCGAGCTCCTCGGCGATGGCGCGGATGCGTGGCTCCAACCGGCTCAACGCCGGACCCCCGAAGGCCTTGCCGACCAGGGTGCGCAGCCGGGTGTGTTCGGGCGGATCCTTCATGACCAGGGAGTCCGCCGTGGGATTGCGCTCCAACCAGGGGGGCCGGAAGCTCCGACCCAGGCCCTCCGAGGAGAAGCGCCGGGGATCCTTGAGGACGGCGACCACGTCGTCGTAACGGCTGATGGCCCACATGCCTCCCGGCTCCACCTGGCGCACCGGTCCGCGCCGGAGCTCCTCGTAGAGCGGGTAGGGATTGGCCCTCACTTCGGGTGCCATCAGGTTCAGGGGCTGGTTCATCTCGGGGTTCCTCGCGGTGGAGTGGAGCGATTCCACGCGCGAGGGTGGCAATTCGCGGGCCAGTCCTCCGGGCCCGCCGTTCTCCGAGGGAAGGCGGTACCCGGAACCCCGACGGTCCCTGTACCGGCCGGTCGAATCGACCGGTGGGGCCGTTCAAAACGGAAGAGTGGGTTCCTAGGGCTCGAACTGGATGGCGGAGGAGGTCCACTTCGCGTCACCCGAGGAGTTGTCGCGGAGGATCTCCAGATTGCCATCGGAGGTAAACAGGTGCCGCCCGGTGGCCACGCCGATGATGTCATCCCCGGTATATGCGCTCTCTCCACCGCCCTGGCCGTTGTAGCTCTGGCTGCTGGAGAGGAGCAGCGTCCGGGTGGTGTCCATGCCCGCGGGCAGGGGCGCGGTGGCTCTATTGGAGCCACCGTTCGCGGTCAGCGTGCTGGTGTGGACGAGAACGTGGGACGGGAACGTGATGCGCTCCCAGGAGATGGCGGAGATGGGGTTGCGGAGGTCGCACGACGTGTTGCCCGCCGCCCGGGTGAAGCGCAGCTGGGTGTCGTTGACGATGTCGCCCCTCACCATGCGGTTGCAGATATCGGTTCTGTCGACCGTGGTCTTGAAGCTGGATAGCAACACGGAGTGAGAGGAATCCGCCGTTGCGAGGCCAGTCACATCGAGCGTGGCCCTGTCCTTGTCCATGGGTCCCGCCACACCCCGTGTCACCGAGAGGCCATCGAGCTCCACGACCTGCAGGGCATAACGGGTGGGAGCGCAACCTCCTGTGTTGGAGATGTCCACCCGTGTGTTGCCGACGAGCTGGGCCATCACGATGTCGTTGGAATCGACCACGGTTCCGTTTTGCGTGGCGCTGAAGAGGACGAAGGTCTTCTCCAGCAGTACCGGGTTGATGGTCACGGAAGTCGTCTCGCCCGTGCAGTTCACCTGGTGGTGCTGGACCCGCAGGCCGCGGGGGAGCTCGACCACCTGCCATTGAATGTTGGCATTGCCCTGCTTGTCGTGGCGGTCGCAGGTGATCTTGTTCTTGTCGGGCAGAGCGCAGCGGACGAACGCGGAGTCAGGAGTGTTGTTACTGGTGCTGGCCTGGAAGATGAGGAAGGCCTGGTCGCGGTTGCGCAACGGAACCGGCAGGGCACAATCGACGCTCGTGTCGCCGTTCTTCAGGAGGCAATCGCCCCGGCGGACCGCGGGAATCACCGTCTCCGACTGCGTCACCTGTCCGAGCGTTGGCGAGGACACGGTGATCGTCACCGTGCCGCCCGTCCTTCCCTTGAATCGGAAGCCCGCATTCGTGACCCCCTCGGGAATGGTGAGCGTCGGAGTGGGAGCGCCGGTGCATTGGGTGTCCGTGTGGAAACCGAAGCCCTCCGCCGGTTGGGCGCTCAGGGCGAGCGTGGTTCCTCCCAGGAAGGAGGTCTCGTTGTCGAACTCGTCCAGGACCCCCACGGGAACGGAGCTCGAGCACTCTCCCGCGAGCAGGGTCTGCCCGGTGGAGGAGCCGAGGACCAGCTTCTTGGGATCGCCGGGCTTCACGAACTGCGTCTGCTTGTCGCCGGTGACCTGGAGCGCCGAGGCCGAGAGCTCGAACGAGCCCTTACGGGTGGCGCGGAAATAGAAGGTGAAGGCCGAGTCCTGAGCGGAGAAGAGTGGGGTGTTGAGGGGCGTGGCACAACCGGCGTCCTGGTAGAGGGTGGCCTGTGCGGAGGGAGCGGGGGTGAGGGTGAGGGCCTGGACCGTCCCGGAGGTGGGGTTGTCGAACTCATCGCGCCTCTCGACGGTGATGGGGGCGCATTCGCCCGCCTTCGGGGACCGGGGCGGAGAGGTGAAGACGAGCTTCGAAACCAGCCCTGGGATGAGGGTGTGGCCCAGGGTGGCCGGCTGGAGCCCGCTGGACGTGGCGGTCAGCTCTCCGGCCCCGAGGCGGATGCCTCGCACGTAGAACGAGAGGGTGCTGCTGCCCGGGGCGATGGCGGGCGAGGAGAGGGGGCGCGCGCAGTCCGCGTCCGCGTGGAAGGTGGTGCCGGACGGGAAGGTGTTCGCGAGCTCGACAGGGGTGGCGAGCTGGGGTGTCGCCGGCTCGTTCCTGGAGTCGTTGCGCTGCACGACGATCGGCCCCGCGCACTGACCCGCGCGCACCACTTGCGGAAGGCTGGTGAAGACGAGCGAGGTGGGCATCCGGGCGCAAGCCGTGGACGGGCACGAGGCATCGTCACAGCCGCGGCTCCCGTTGCAGTTGAGGTCCTCGCTGCCGTCGCACACCTCCTGGGCGCTGGGGTTGCGAGGAGTCCGGCCATCGTCGCAGTCCGGGCCGCCGAGCTGGTCGGAGACGAAGCCGTCCTGGTCCGCGTCCTCGGAGAGGGAAGGCGGTGACAGCTCGATGGGGACGGTGTGGATCTTCTCCGGTTCGAAGCTCGCCTCGTGGCTCCTGCTCCGCCCGTTGGTTCTCAACGCCCCCACGTCCTCGCAGGTGGCGCCCCACAGGGCCCGGGCCTGGAGCTGGAGCTCCTGGGGCAGGTCACCCCGGAAGATGGCGATGCGCAGCTCGTTCCGGTCGGCGGGACGCGCGAGCAGCCGGCTGTGCAGGACAGTCCCGTCACTCGAGACCACGTCCAGGGCAATGCAGCTCGCGAGCAGCTTGGGATCGATCTGGATGACGGCCTGGATGGCCCCTGGATCCCGGCTGCAACCGACGAGCACGAGGCAGAGGGCGAGAGCGGCTCGTTTCATGGGGCCGGCATTCTAACCGGGACTATTCGAGAACGATGAACTCCACGCGCCGGTTGAGCTCACGCCCCCGGGGGGTGAGATTGGGGGCCTTCGGCCGGGTGTCTCCGAAGCCCGCGGACTCGATGCGTGCCGGATCCACTCCCGCCTTCACGAGCCACTCCGCCACCGCGCGGGCCCGTGCCTCGGAGAGCTGCTGCCGCGCGGACTCCTCCGCCTCCATGCTGTCGGTGTGGCCCTCGATGCGCAGGCGCCGCTGGGGGCGGCGCACCAGGGCGTCCACGACGTGCTGGAGGAGGCCGGCACCGCGCGGTTCGAACGCCGCGTTGCCCATGCGGAAGCGGAGCGGCTGCCGCGGCTCGAGCCGGTTCTTCTTCTCCTGTACGAGCTTCTTCTTCGGAGCGCGCACCAGGTCGAAGCCCAGCGACAGCCCCTTGTCTCCCGTGAGCTCCACCCGGCGCGTCTGCGCCAGGTAGCCAGGGGCGAGGATGTCCACCGTGTAGGCGCCCGGTGTCACCTCCACCTCGGTGGCCGCCCGGGCTCCGCGCTTCAGTGCCACCTGCCGCTGCGTGGCCCCGCGCACGAGGAGCGTCGCCCCCACGGGCTTGCGGCGTGCCGTGGCTCGTACCAGCAGCCGTGCCTTCTGCGAGGCGGCCGGGGGGGCCGGCCGCGGCTCCGGGCTCTTCCCGGTGGAGGCCACGGGTGGCGCCGGAGCCGGCTCGGGGAGCGCGCCGTCGGCGAGCTTCGCGGTCATCTCCACCGCCACGTCGTGCGACAGCTTGAGCTTGAGCCGGGGATCCTTCGCGTCCGGCACCAGCACGGTCATGGCCTTCACGTCCACGCGCAGCCCGCGCTGCGCCTGGAAGTTGAGCGTGGAGGTCATGTTCCACAGGAAGCCGGAGGTCTCGCTGAACAGGTTCCACGAGGCGTCCATGTAGACGACGTTGGACACGAGCGTGTGCGGACCCTCCGCCACCTGCCGCGAGGTCAGCAGCCGCGGGCCGGGAGCGCCCAGCTCCTCCACGGGAGGCACCTCGAGCGGCTGACCATCGAGCGTGAAGTGGACCTCGACGAGCTTGTGCTCCGCCGGATCCAGGCCGACGAACAGCAGCCGTATCTCTGGCGGCGAGCTGGTCACCATCTCCTGGAGCTGCCGGTCCAGCTCGGCCCGCACCCGTTCGGTGCGCGCCTGCTCATCGGACACGGGCTCCTGCGCGCGCGCGGTGCTGGCGCAGAGCAATGTCATGAGGAGAACGAGCTTCAGGGGCGAGTCCAAGGGGGGAGGTCCAGGCCGGGGGGCCCGCCATCGTACCTCGGGAAGGCCCGGTCCGGTGGTTCTCAGCCCCAGGAGAGCGAGAACTCGCTGTCCGCGGGACCGATCTGCCGGCCCGTGACCTTCACGTTGGCCACTCCCGTGGCGATCAGTACTTCACTCAACACTCCCTCGAAGTAGGGGTGGGGAATGACGTTACCGTGGATGAATGCGGTGTACCGCCCGGGGCCGCTCGACTGCACCGTGCTGGCCCCATGCTGCCAGCCCGTCCGGTAGGCCGACGGCAGGCCCTCGGCCAGCCGCTTGGGGTTCTTCCCCGCGAGCAACAGCATCGTCCTGCCCACGGTGTTCCTCAGGAACTCCTGGGCCACGTGGCTTCCGAGGTGCCACATGGCTCCCTCGAAGCCGCCGTGCTTCTCGCTCAGTCCCCACGCCGCGGTGTAGACGAGCTGGAGCAGCGAGGTGATGGGGTAGTTGAAGAAGGCCGCGAACTTCTCCTGCCCGGCCACATCGATGCTGCGTCTCAGCAACGCCGCGTCGCCCTGGCGCCGGATCTCATCCAGGGCACAGTTGAAGAAGTAGCCGCATGCGGTGTCGCCGGGTCTGACCACCGCCAGGCGCCGTTCCAATTCCTGTGGCGAATCCAACCTCGCCAGGCTCTGCACCAGAGTCATGTCTTTCCCAAGGAAAATGGGAGAGCCCTCTACCTCATGCATGCCGGGTTCGCAGCTGGCGGGTGTCGTTCCCGAGGGGTTTGAACCTGACATGCGGTGCTTCTCCCGATGCGGCTTTGCTTCCAGTCCGGGTAGGACCAGATGCACTCCACATGCAGTGAGAGCATGTGCATCCGCGGCGCGATGCGTGTCCCTCCGCACGCTGTCGCCGTCGGGTTCTAGACGTCTCACGAGTCGAGAATGCCCACCCTCCCGCCGGGAAGGACGCCCCTCTTCGGGAGCCTTCCCGGTGGTCCAGACGAGACCCACGTCCAGAAGGTGCCTTCGCGTGCGGTATCTGACAGGAAGGCTGAGGTTGTTCAGCCCGGAGGCAGCTCCACGCGGGGGTAGGTGCCGAGCAGCCGCATCGAGGTGGTGTAGGGCCGCAACGACTGGAGCACGGCCTCGATGGGCGCGGAGGCGGCATGCCCCTCCAGGTCCAGGAAGAAGCGGTAGGCCCACGGCGTGCCCGGCAGCGGGCGGGACTCCAGCCGGGCCAGGTTCACCCCGTGCTCGGCGAGCACCAGCAGTGCCTTGCTGAGCGTGCCGGGCCTGTTCTCCAGCACCATCAGCAGCGACGTCTTGCAGGGCACGTCCGCGGGCAGGGGCGTGGCCTCCCGTGCCACCTCCAGGAAGCGGGTGAAGTCCGCGCTGGCGCCCTGGAGATCGCGCGCCAGCACCTCCAGCCCGAAACGCTGCGCCGCCGAATCGCTGGCGATGGCCGCGACGGTGGGATCATTCCCCTCGCGCACCCGCTGGGCCGCGCCGCCCGTGTCCAGCTCGGGGAGCTGGAGCACCCAGGGCAGCTGCTCGCGCAGCCAGGCCTCGCACTGGAGCAGGGCCTGCGGGTGGGAGCGCACGATGCGCAGGGCCTCCCGCTTCGCTCCGGGCAGCCCGAGCAGCCGGTGCTGCACCTGGCCCACCAGCTCGGAGATGACGGTGATGCCCTCCTCGGCGAGCGCGTCGTACGTCTCGTACATGGCCCCCGCGGTGGTGTTCTCGATGGGCAGCAGCGCCAGATCCACCTCGCCCTGGCGGAGCGCGTCCACCGCGTCGCGCGGGGTATCGAAGCCGGTGAGGAGCACGCCCCCGGGCCTGCCTCCGTAGCGCTTGTGCGCCGTCAGGTGGCTGTAGGAGCCCTCCACGCCCGGGTAGGCCACCCGGAGCGGCGTGGTGTCCAGCGTCGTCACCAGCGCCTGCTGCCGGGCCACGGACATCTCCATGATGAAGCGGTAGAGCCGCTCCACTTCATGGGGATCCAGCTGGCGGGCCATCGCCGCGGCGCGGATGCGGCGCAGCAGCAGATCCTCCCGCCGTTGATCCCGGATGGGGGACGCCGCGGCCAGCTTGGCCCGGGCGATGTCCTCGGCCAGATCCATCCGGCGGCGCAGGGCGTCGAGGAGCTCCTCGTCCACCCGCTCGATGGCGACACGCAGCTGCTGCAGATCCGGAACGTCCGACATGGCGACCTGAACTCCCTTGAGGGATGCGAGCACCCGCACCGAACGGAAACTCGCAGTGTACCCGATGGGATTCCAGGCCGGCCCGGATTTCGTGGAAACCCCCGAGGGGTGTCTACGCCTCGGCCATCAGCCCGTCCGCCGGGCGGCGGCGGCGGCGCAACACCGCGCGCAACCACTGGCGTGCCGGCTCCTCCACCCAATGGAAGGCAGCCAGGGAGAAGAGCACGGCCACTCCCAGGTAGCAGGAGAAGAGCAGGGGACTGGGGGACAGCCCGAGCGCGTTGCCCGCCTGGACCACGTAGCTCTTGATGGGCTGGTGGAGGAGGTAGAGGCCGAAGCTGGAGCGTCCCAGGAGGACCAGCGCGGGGTGCCGCAGCCAGCGCTGGCCGGGCGTCTGGCAGCACGCCAGCCCGTAGACGATCATCGCGAACAGCGGCAGCAGCAGTCCGTTGTGCAGCAGCAGCTGGGGGATGTGAGGGCTCAGCAGCAGCACGGCCAGGACGCCGGCCGCCCCGGCGGGCGCGAGCAGCCGCGGCGCCGGCGGTACTGGCAGGGCCTGGGAGCGCCTCAGGAGGTACATCCGCCCGAGCACGATGCCGGCGAGGAACTCGGGCAACCGCATCAGCGGGTTGAAGCCGGCCAGGCTCATCCAGAAGCCGCTCGACGCCGCATCGATGCCCCAGACGAAGGGCGCGGTGAGCAGCAGCGAGACACCGGTGCACGCGGCGAGCATGGGCACCAGCCAGCGCGCATGGAGCCGTCCCACCCACTCCGCGAGGAAGGGGTACAGCAGGTAGAAGAAGGCCTCGTTCGAGAGCGACCAGCCCGGGGCGTTCCAGGCCGAGGCGAGCTGTGGCACCCAGGCCTGCACCAGTCCCAGGTACGCGGCTCCCGCCACCATCGACTTGAGGGCCCCGATGAGGGGAGGGTGATGGTCGAGGAAATAGCCGATCGCACGAGGGGCATCGAGCAGGAAGCTCAGCAGGTAGAGCGGGTAGATGCGCGCCACCCGCGCCTTCCAGAACGCTCCCCGGTCCAGCGGCTTTGACGGCCCGGTGTCACCGTAGGCGTACGCGAGCACGAACCCCGACAGCAGGAAGAAGAAGCTGACGGAGACGAACCCCATGCTGACGAGCGTGTGGACCCACGCCGGGAGCGCACGTGCCGAATCCCCGAGCAGATACAGGTTGTGGAACAGCACCACGTGCAGCGCCGCGAAGGCACGCAGGCTGGTCAGCTCCAGGAACTCGGGCTTGGCTCGACCCATGGCGTCCAGCATAGGACAGTTGGTGTGCGGGCGCGCCAAGGATCTCCGTGCCTGCTCGGTCCCCTCAGAAGGCGCCCATGCTGACCAGGCCGAAGGAGTGCCTCACCCGGCCCTGGATGCCGACGAAGAGCCCGGACAGCACCGGACCCGTCCGCAGCGTGGCCGTGGCCATGGCCTGGGTCCGCGTGGTCACCCACTGGTGGCTGAACACGGCGCGCAGGTCGAAGCGATCGCGCCGCATGATCGTCTCGAGATCCATCCAGAGGAGTGGCTCGGCGTGGTTGGAGCGGACGCCGAAGCTCATCTCGAGCCAGGACAGCCGGCCGCGGAGGTGGGCCCAGCGCCCATCGATCAGGAACCCTTCGGGAACACGCGCGGCCGTTCCTCCCACCTCGAGCAGCTCGAGCTGGGCGCCGAGCCGCGGCAGCCGCAGCGTCTCCGGCAGGCGGAATCTGGCCGTCACGTCCGCGCGTGCATTCTGGAAGTGGGGCTCGGTCTGCAACCGGACGGTCGTGCGGAGGCGCCCTCCGAGCGTGGTGCCCCTCACCTCGGGCGACAACCCGAGGGCTTCCGCCTGGGCGGTGCCGAATTGATAGGCCAGCCCGACTCCCACCACGGCCGCCGCGACGATCGCGGTCGTCTCCTGTCCAGGCAGGCGATCGAGGAACGGACGCAGGGTCTTCTGGATGGGGCTGTTGGGCCCGCGCAGCCACGGGCCCAGGTCGTGCACCCGGAAATGTTCACCCTCCGGACCGAGCTCCAGGAACTTCGCGAGGCGGCCTCCCGCGGGAATGTCGGACAGCGTGAGGTCCTGCGACGACAGGGCGAGCACGTCCCAGGCTTCCCGCTGCTCGCGCGCCCCGGGCCGTACGAACCCCCACGCCCGTGCGCGCACGGCGAGGGAGAGGTTGGGGACGGTGAAGCCACCCTCCAGGGCACGCTGGGGATCCGCGAAGGAGAGGAGGAGCTCCTCGAAGGCGGGACGCTCGGGCAGGCCCGCCGAGGGCGAGACGTAGCGCCGGTGCACCTCGAGGGGCTCCGCACCGGCCGGGAGCGCCCGGAGCGCCACCATGAGCGTCACCGCACATGCTGACACGAACCGGCCCATTGGAGGCAAAAGTGGGCACCCTGCCCCCTGGCCGCAAGGACGCCTTCTGCGTATGGGGCCGGGAAGGGTTCACTGTCTGGCCTTCCTGCCTGCTCTGCCCGCTTGCCGACGGAAGTGGCCACCGGATGAGGCGGTTGCGGCGTTTCGCGACATGACGCGGGACGTCACGGTCTACCGGATGCTTGGCCGGCACGGGCTCGCATGGCAGGGGCGCCATGCGGCCCGGTGCTGGTTCACGGCGTCATGCCTTGATGTACCGCTCGAACACGAAGCCGAAGTCCTTCACCCAGTACTTCTGCTGAGCACCGGCGAGCCAGGCGAAGGCGGCCTGGTTGAGCTCCTTGAAGGACTCCACGATCGGCGCGGCGCCAGCCTGGCCGCGGCCGAGCGTGGTGGAGGCGACCTCGATGCTGGCCTTGGCGTGGCCGAGCGCCACCTCGTTCTCGTGCATCAGCTCGGAGATGCGGAACAAGGCCTTATAGAGGTCCTTCACCTGCTCGAGGTGCTTCTTGTGCACGTCGATCGAGAAGTCCCTCGTGCCGAGGCTGAACTTGATCTCCACGTCCATGTCGATATTGCCAGCGGTCTCGAGCAGCACATTCGAGACAGGATGGGAGCTGTAGTTGTAGCGGCGCAGCGTGCGCTTCTTGCTGGCGGCGCTGGTGCCGTCGAGGTGGACGAGCGCCTTGTTGGTGAAGCAGTACTCGTCGGACTTGGACTTGATCAGGAAGAAGATCTTCTCCTGGTCCTCGTGCATCACGTAATCGTCGGCGTCTACCTTGTTGTAGTCAGCCGGGGCGATGACCGAGCCGATGTCGCTGAGGCCGAGGGCGTCGGCGGCGATCTTTCCGAACATGCTCATTCTCCTGGGGTAGGTGCTGCGTCGGATGGTTGAGGGTGACCTCGCGGTCCCGCGCCAGCATAGGAGAAGAGGGCGTGGAAGGTCAGCAGGGGGCGGCGTTGTAGCGAAGTGCCAGGGCGCTGGTTACTTCAGGAAGAGGCGTCCGATACTGCCGCGCTCCTGCGCGAACCACAGCGCGCCATCGGGTCCAGCGGCGATGCCGTGCGGCTCCGAGTCGGGTGTCGGAAGCTCGAACTCGGAGTAGTCACCCGCCGGGGTGAGCCTTCCGATGTGGTTGTTGCCCCACTGCGTGAACCACAGTGCACCGTCGGGACCCGTGACGATCGCGTGTGGCCGCGAGCCGTCACGGATCGCGTACTCCGTCACCCTTCCGTCCAGTGAGATCCGGCCGATCCGGCCGGCTTGGATCTCGGCGAACCACAGCGCGCCGTCAGGGCCGGGGGCAATGCCCACCGGGCCGGCGCCCGTCGTAGGCAGCGGGTACTGGGAGAGCGTTCCCTCCAACGTGATCCGGCCGATGCTGTTGCCCTGGTTCTGGGTGAACCAGAGCGCCCCGTCGGCTCCCGGAGCAATCATGGAGGGGAAGGCGCCCGGTGTGGGAAGCGGATACTCGCGGACCTCGCCACCCGTGGTCATCCGGCCGATCTGGTTGGCGCCCAGCTCGGTAAACCAGAGTGCGCCATCCGGACCCGAGGCAATCCCGAACGGGCCCGCCCCGGGCGTGGGAAGCGGGTAGAGGACGACCTCGCCGCTCCTCGTGATCCGCCCCAACTGATTGCCCTGGCTCTGCGTGAACCAGAGCGCGCCGTCAGGCCCCGTCGTGATGACGGCCGGACGGCCGTCTCGAGCGGGCAGGGGGAAGACCTCGAACTCGCCACCCACCGAGATCCTACCGATCCTCCCCGCGGCGATCTCCGTGAACCACAACGCCCCGTCCGGCCCACTGGCGATGCTGTACGGTCCTGTCCCGGGCTCGGGGATGACGTACTCCTCGATACCGACGTTCAAGCGACTCATGTTCTCGACCTATCCCGGGACGCACCGCCAGGGAAGTGAATCAGGGGGAGCGGAATTCTTCCGGTACCCTCATGTCTTCCGGCGAACCCGAAGCCCCAGGGCCTTGGCTTGCCGCTCAATGCTACGAACTTCGTTCGGCCAGAGCTCACCGAGGTCCCACTCGCCCTCTCTGGCCTTTTTCAAGACAGAGGACGGAGGCATCTTCGCGGCCTCTCGTGAGATCTGTCTCAAGGCGAAGACTTCTTCAGGCGATGGATTCCGCGACCGCCACTCCACCACCAGGCGAGTCGGTGTCGCATCATAATCGCAGGAGCTGAACGCCGGAGTACTGATCGCATACACGTCCTTCCCACACTTCGAACATCGAAAATGTTCGACTCCGTTGGGCCGATCAACGAAGACGATGCCACCACCACATTCAGGACAATCCATCGGCGCACTTCTCCCAGCCCAAAAAACCTACCATGGTCCGGAATCCTCCCTCGAAATCGACGATCAGGCATGAACCACAACGACACGACATCCTCTGGAGACCCCTGGGTCCATATGGGCCTCCCGCGACACACCGTCCGTGATGCCTCGGGAGCCGCTGTCCTCGCCTACGCGCTCTCCTCGCGCGACGGGCAGCCTTGGGCGGACCTCGCGTGGCGCGCACCGGACGTGGACGCGGACCACTGTGCCGATGTGCTGCTCGGGCCGCTTCGTGGCTGGGCCCTCTCCACGGATGACGAAGCACTCGCCGTGGCACTCATCCGCCGGGGAGCACGGGTGGTGAGGCATGCGCATAGCTACTCTCGAGACCTGGGACTTTCTCCCGCCGTTTCCTCGTGGGCCTTCCCTGACGTGCCAGGGGGCTGCCGTCTGACCGCGGTCGACCGGAGCGCCGAGGAACTGGTGCCTCCATTGCTCGCGGCCTACCCACCCGGCCACCCGGACCACTCTGGGTGGACGCCGGAGGAGGCACGACACGAGGTGGCCCGGATGCTCGCCGGAGAGGTGCTCGGCCCGCTCCTGCCGTGCAGCGGCCTCGCTGTCGAGGGGGACATGGTTGTTGGGGTCTGCCTCGTCACCCTTCGTGAGGGGAGCCCTCCCCATGGAGGCCCGTGGGTGCTCGAGGTGTACCGGAATCCCGCGCCCAGGTATGCCGGCGTCGGTACCGCGCTGCTGCGCCGTGCCCTGTGGCTCTCGAATCGAGCGGAACCGCCGGTCCTGAGCCTCGTCGTGAGCGACAGCAATCCGGCGCGGCGGGTGTACGAGCGGCTCGGATTCCAACACGTGGGCTCCTCCCGGACACTCGAGTTGCCCACCTGACCCGCCTGAAGCACCGCGGAGCCGTTGGCGAGCTGCTCCACGAATGAGGCTATGCTCGGCGGCTGTCATGAGGGGGTGGGTGTACCGTGGTGAGTTCGGAACGTGAGGGCCGCACGGCCCTGTTGGTGGTGTGGCTCCTGGCGGCTTGCGCCTGTTCGGGAGGGTCCTGCTCCGGGGCGAAGGGGGACGCCGCCCAGAAGACCGGTGGGAGTGAAGCCGCGGAGCCAGCCGCTCTGTTGGCGACGCCGGGGGACGTCGGTGCCTGGCTCGAGGCGGCCCGGAAGGAGCTGGAGCAGCGGCCAGCCGACACGGCCGCGCAGGACATGTTCGAGCGGGCTTCCCTGGCGTCGGAGTTCCACCTCCTCGACGAGGAGCTGAAGAAGGGGCGCAAGGGAGCCGCCCCCCCGTTGGAGCTCGAGGGCTGCGCGGGGGCGGCGGCGCGGGATTGCATCGGCTCGCGCATCGGCCGCCATTTCGACAGCTCCTGGTATCGGGTGGAGCTGCGCGGCGATTCGTTCCTCCTGCTCTTCTTCCACGCTCGTCACAGGAACAACCAGGACAAGGCCACGGGCAACGAGCTGGTGGTGTTCCGGGGAAAGGTCAGGGAGAAGAAGGGCTCGCCGCTCCGGCTCGACGTGGTCTCCCGGACCGGGTCGAAGGTCTCCGACGCCATGGGCGAGGCCCTGGGCCGGCACGCGAACATTCCGGATCCGAAGGGCGAGGACACGCTCTGGGGCATCCGCTTCGAGCCTCTCACCCCGAAGGAGTTCGCCCTCGTGGACTCGCTCCCCGAGGAGTGGGTGGGACTCCTCCTCTCCAAGAACGGGGTCCTCTTGAGGTTCATCGAGGCACCGGGAGATCGCACGCGCTTCTTCATCGTGAGGGAGGCAAAGCTTCGCATGGCCTACCTGGCGTTCTCGGAGCGGGACGGCGGTTTGGTGCCCATCCCCTCCGTTTCGCGAAAGGGAAGCACCTACCATCTCGGGCGGTACCGGCTCCGCTGGAATCCCGAGGACATGGCCTATCTGGCCCACGAGAACGAGCAGGGAAGGGGAGCGCCCTACATCCCGGCGGAGGACGAGACCGATTACGTGGTCATGGAACCCTCTCCTTCCGAGGAAGGGTACGACGTCGATGAAGAGGGCTACGTCCCCGAGCTGGTACAACAGCAGTTGGCGTTCTGTGGGCCCGTTCGCTCCGCGACCCCACTGAAGCCCGACCTCTACGAGGTGCGCTGTGGCTGCGGCAGTCCCTGTTCCTATGTGACGTACGTGCAACCCGAGCAAGGGCGTACCTCGCCCAGCTTCTGGCTGCCCCTGGCCGCGGATGCCGAGCGGCTGCGCGTCGCCATCTCCACGCGAGGCCAGATGCCCATCCGGATCGTCGACATGTTCGACGGGAAGGAATGGATGACCATCCGCCGGCCCAGCGAGCCGACCGGGGAGCTGTTCGGCGTGGTGACGGCCTCGTTCGCCGGAGGCAAACTGCACCTGGAGTACCTCGACAAGCGCGGGGACACCATCGAGGAGGTCGTGGACCTGCCGGACCAGCCGCTTCCGGCGCGAGGCTCCGCGCCCGTCTTCATCCAGGGCTCGGAGGTGAACCTGCGCGACACCCCGGGCACGGAGGGGGAGGTGGTGCGGAAGGTCTCCATTGGTACGGAGTGTCAGCGCGTGAAGGACGCACCCGATGGCTGGGTGCGCCTGACGTGCGGTGACGTGGAGGGGTTCACGCTGCGGTCCCTCGTGAGCGAGGACAAGCCTGACTTCGACACGCTCCTGGCCCAAGCCCAGGCTCCGGAGGAGACCACGAAGGCACGGCTCGACGCGGCCCTCCGCGCGGCGGCGCTCGAGCCCCAGAACGAGCAGGCGTTGACTCTGCTCACCGACCTCTTCTTCGACGCCAACTTCGAGCAGCTCGAGAAGGACAGGGCGAAGGGCGGCCCCCACGAGTCCCTGGTCGTCACGCGCGAAACAACCCCCGAGGAGAGCAAGACGCAGGCAGCCGAGGCGGGGCTCTTCGCGGAGCTGGAGAAGGACGGGTACGACTGGCATCAACTCCGGCTGCGCAAGAGCGACTTCGTCAGCGCGATGTATCGCGAGGAGTCCCTCGTCGTGCGCACGGGGCGCGTCTCGGCCAGGAAACAGCGCTCCACCGAGGGGCGCGATGAGCTCGAGGTCACCATCGTGTCCCGAAGCAGCTCGCCGCTGTCGGACACGCTGAAGCTGGCCCTGCAACGGGGGGCGCGTTCCTCCGGAGCGAGCGAGGAGAAGGCCTCGAGCCCTCCGGAGGAAGCCGCCCCCACGCCATGAGCCTGCCCCACGTAACCGGGGCAAGCCCACTATCTCTACTCGGGCGAGGTGCTGGTGACGACCGCGGGCGGACAGGCCTACCTGTATGATCCATCCACGGACGCGTGGATGTCCGCGGGCGCGCTGTCGGCGCCGCTGCAGGGCCATGCCGCGACGATGCTGCACACGGGTGAGGGGCTGCGGCGCAGACATACGAAAACGCCACCTGCGACGAGCTGCCGCAGGTGGCGTTAATCCTTACGGGTGCGGCACCACCACGGAAGTCTTCACGCCGTTGATATCTCCCTTGACGTTGCCCGACCAGTCGGCGTAGGTGACGCCGCAACTCGTGCTACACGTCGTGGTCTCTCCCCAGTGGTTCGGACCGAACACGTTGTTGCGAAAGACGAGGCCTTCACCGTTCTCGATACCCACGTCGAATGCCCCGAGAGAGATGAAGTTGCCCTCGGCGACGTAGTTGCGCAACACCGTGCCACCGGTTCCCTGCGTGAACAGCACTGCGGTGATCGCCTGCCAGTAGTTGTCCACGGGTTGCCCGGTCCCGGCATTGAAGCCCGGCTCGAGACGGTTGTTCCGAATAGTGACCGGACCGCTACCGCCGTACGGGAACACACCACCCGTGTGAGCCTCCGATGGATCGGCCAGGTGAGCGATGTAGTTGTCGTGCAACCAGCTGTTCTCAATGGTGGTGTTCTCCCCGCAGAGACACATGCCACCACTGTTCGCCACGTCCACACGGTTCATGTTGATGTAGCAGTTCGGAGCGCATCCGTTCGTGGCGTGATCCGTGAGGGCGGCGTTGGTTCCGCCGAGCGGCACGGGTTCCGGACGAATGGTGGTGTCTATGATGTTGAGCGTGAGTCCACCGTTCGAGTTGTTGAGGATGCTCCGTTGGGTGGTACCTGCGGGAGGCGCAATGATCGAGTTCTTGATCGTCACCGTGCCCGAGCAGTTCGTTCCGAGGTAGATGAATCCGCGGATGTAGACGTGGTCGAGTACAACGGATCCGCAGGTATAGAGGTCGTATTCGCCGTTTGGTGGTGAGATCTCCGTGTAGCCGGCCGGCACCGGAAGATGGGCGTCGGTTTGGCTGTACGTTCCGACACCCGGCGCACCGACACTCCAACGATCAGGAAACGTGTTCCCGGAACTGGATGCTGTGGTCGTCGTGGTCGGCTGCGCGGTCGTCGTTGAAGTCGTTGCCGAGGCATCCCCCATGGTCGCCCCGCCGACAACCAGGAGCGCCCCCAAGGCGACGATTCCCATGGTCCGTTGTTTCCGCCTTCCATGCATCCATGCACGCTGGAACATCCTCGAGCCCCTTCCTTGTTTTCAGGTCTTGTCAAGGTAATGAGGATTATGATGTTTGTCACGTATCGGGAGCGTGACGGTGCCAAGCGCCGCGGTTCGAGACGACCGCGGCGTTTCGCTTTCGTACGCTCAGGCCGGCAAAATGCTACGCGTGGGCTGCAGGACCGCCTCCGAGAGCGCCGACATGCGCACGGGATCGGCGACCTACCTCGCCCGGCGACCCGCGCCGCGGACGATCGCGGAGCTCGACGAGCACGACCTCGTCAGGTTCCGGAACCCCCAGAGCGGACGGATCCAGCCCTGGCCCCACCGGACGGTGGTCGGCACGATCGGGGGGACCTACGAGCCACGGGCGCGGTTCGCGTTCGACGACGGCGACGCCGTCTGGGGTACGATGCTCGCGGGCGGCGGCATGGCATGCGTCCCGCTCTACCTCGCGGCCGCCTCGCTCCGGAGCGGCGCGGCAGTCGAGGTCCTCGCCGATTTCCGCGGCGCCGCCGCGAGCGTGGTCATGCTGCGCCGGGATCGCCGGCTGACGCCCGGTCGCCTCGCCACGCTGATGGCCTTCCTGAGCGCGCGCGCCCCGGACTTCTCCGATCTCCTCTGACTCGCATCGTCTTGACATGCCGACGACTCTGGCAGCGTGCGCGCGGTCGCTGTAGCCCTCGGGCGGGCAGGGCAGTGTTGCCCTCGTGGCAGGACCGTCCCTCACCCGCGACAGGCCCTCTATTCGCCCTATGCGTTGCGAGGTCCACTGGGCACCAGCACCTTCACCACTTTACAAATAGCACTCGCCCGGGAGCGGCTCCCCCGTTAAGAGAAGAGGCCTCTCAGACCAGAGCCGCGAATGACGATCGATCTCGAGAAGCTTGCCGCCGTTCCCAGCCCCACCTCACTCCGGAGCGCAGAGGTCGAGCGTGGGGTTGCCGATTCCATCGCCTACCTCGGCTCGGATGCCGCGTTGCACAGCATCGAGCGTGATCCGTACTGGCCCAAGTGGAACTCCCCGTGGTGGCACATGCTGCTGCTCCACGAGCTCGGCGAAGCACGCCAGATCCCCTCGCGCACCTCCGCGGCGATGGCCGCGAGGATCGATCGCCTCTTGCACCTCTTCCCGATCCACCCGAGCGATGCCCCGGGTGCAGACACGCAGCGCGACAGTGCCTGTCATTGCGCCCTCGGCACGATGTACCCGGTGCTCGCCGCGTGCGGCATCGACGTCGAGCGGACGCTGCCCTGGGTCAAACCCTGGTTCGTGCGGTACCAGATGGCCGATGGTGGCCTCAACTGCGACAACACCGCGTACCTCCAGACCGGCGAGTGCCCCAGCTCGATGGTCGGGACTGTCGCGACGCTCGAGGCCATGCTGCTCGGCGGAGCCGGATCGAGCGAGCAGCGCGCCTTTGCCACTCGCGCCGGTGGCTTCCTGATTGACCGTGCCCTCATTCACGGCTCGCGGACCGTGCACAACGCCGAGGAGCGCGGTGCGGCGGTGGCCTGGCGCGCGCTCACGTTCCCGCGCTTCTACTTCTACGACGTGCTGCGCGGACTGGCCGTCCTGGTGCGGTGGGCCGAAGCAACCGAGCAGCGGCTGCCGGAGGCCGCGGCCGCCACCGTCGTCAATGCCCTCGTCGAGCGCTGGCCCGACGGCGTCGTGCGCGTCGAGCGCCAGGCCCATGCCGGGAGGACCACCATCCTCCCGACGGCCGATCGCTCGCCCAGCCCGCGTGCGCAGGCCTCGACGTTCCCGCTGCTCGATGCGGTGAGCAGGCTGGGCGAGCCGTCCGAGGCGCTGACGCGGCAGTGGTCCGAGGCCCGCGCCGGCTTGCTCCGGCTCGCCCGCGCGGGGCGCCTCGAAGAGGCGGAGTTTCACTCCGGAGTTCAGGGCTGATGCGGTCCGACTGGTGCGTGAGGGCGGCAAGAGCTTGCCTCAGGTGGCCAAGGACCTGGACCTGACCGAGTCGGCCCTGCGCAACTGGGTACGCGAGGCCGAGGGTGGCAAGGGCACCGTCCAGGAGGCCAACCTGGACATAAGAAGCATGAGCGCGCGCTGCTGCCGCCCGAGGAGGTGCAGCACGTGGTGGAGTTGGTGCCCGGGGAGTGCAGGGGTTGCAAGCGACGGCTGTGGGGGCAGGATCGCGCGACCCGGCGGCATCAGGTGGTGGAGGTGCCGCCCCTGTCGGCCATCGTCACCGAGTATCGCTGTCATGCACTGCAATGCCCTGGCTGCGGGGTGGTGACGCGCGGGGAGGTGCCCGCGCACGCGCGCAGTGTCTTCGGTGACAGGCTCGCGGCGCTCGCCTCGTTGCTGGTGGGCAAGTCCGCCTCAATCCCTCTCAGGGCGGCGCCCGCTTCGTGGATTTATATCACGCCACGGTGATGCGTCCTGGGGACAGGGGCCCAGGACGGCGTCACGCTATGACGTTGTAAAACAGGTGAGCATGCAGCTGACCACCTCACAGGTTGGAGGCAGGGCCACCTGTGTGCTGTCAACGGCTTTGGGAATGCCTGCGGTACAGAGAACGTCGCCGGGATTCACCTGCAGCATCTGACGGAAGCTGGCATCGATCTCAGCGCGACTCAACAGCTCCTGCACCTTACCCCGGATGTCCTGGAGGGTATCGTTCATCTGGTTTTCCGTTATGACGACGTTGTTTGAGAGTTACTCTCAAGCTCATCTAAAAGAAGGTTTTCTTGAATGTCAAGGAAAACCATCTTGAATCAAACCCAGAACCGGCTGAGTGGAACGTCCTCGAGCGGTTCGCCCGTGGGAGATGAACACCCAGAGCTAGAAGCAACCTGGAGGTTCCGGATAGGCTGAGACCGGTCTCTATCATGTCCCCGCTGGAGCTTGTCCGATGAGTCGTGGAGCGGAGCCGCCTGGCTTGATGCCGCAAATGGTTCTGCAAGCATACAGACAGGGGCGGGGGCTGAGCTCGCGTCCCGCGCAGGCTGTCCTGCTGGGACGGTTTGAGCAGGAGGCTCGGCGCCAGGTCATCGTCCGGCTTTCAGCCGAGGATATCGAACGGTTCCGCCGAAGCGTCGCTCCTCGCGAGCGAGCGTTGCGCGCCTCACGCTCCGGTGAGAACGCCGCCGCCGAGCAGGCGATGCGGGAGGCTCGCTCCGAGCTGGGCTTGGAGCAGATGAGCATCGAAGCACGCCTGCTCATGACCTCGATCCATCAGGCCGCGGAGGCCTACCTCGATTACCGAGAGGGACGCTTCGAGCAATCACGGACCGCGTTGTTCAAGGCCTTGGATGCCACCCATGCACTTCAAGGGGCGCATGGCTATACGTTCCTCGAGCCCCGACGCATCCACCTCGTGCGCAACCTGCTCCACATGGAGGCCCGCCGGGGACGGCTGGATGAGGCGCTGAACCTGGGGGTGAATCTCCTCTCATACATCGAGGGCAATACCGCCTCCTGGCCGCTCCCGGAGTCGCAATGCACCGCCGCGGTCCCGCCCATGAGCGACGACATGCGGGCCGCGGCGTTCGACGATGTCATGGAGTCTCTGGCCGAGGTGCTTGCCCCCGAGACCCCCGAGACCCGGCGCAGGCTGGAGCGATTCACTCCCCATCTCCAACCCGGCGCGTCGGCGGCCTGCGCGCGCTTCGCCCGGCCGCACCAGTGGTTGCGGCTGCGGTGGCTGGCCGCCCAGGAGCGTGACGCGGAGTTCTTGTCGGAGGCTCATGGGTTCCTCGCGGAGGGACGGGGTTCGACGCCGTCGCTCTGGTTCGCCGTCGTCCTGGAGCTCTACCGGTTGAGCGAGCGTCTCGGCGCTGGTTTCTCCGTCCTGCGGGAAGAGCTTGTCCGCGACGCCCCTACCTTCCAGAACGTCCCCAAGGCCTTGCGGACGGACTAGGAAGCCGATGCAGGCGCCGAATCAACGCAAGAGAGACACGCGGTGGGCGGGCTCGGCGAGCCGGAGCAAACACGCCGCGACTCCCGCATAGCCCACCAGGTAGGACGGGCTGAAGGACTCCGGGTTCTCCGCGGGCCAGTAGAGCTGGCCCTCCTTCTCCACGGCGAAGGCCTCGAGGGCCTGGGCGAGCGCGTAGGCCCCATCCAGGTACTCCTGCTCCCGCGTGGCCTGGAACATGTCCAGCAGGAACTCGATATTCCCGGACAGGCCGTGGCACTGGACGGGATTGGTCCAGCGAGTCCCTCGCGCGACGGTCCTGGCGGCACGCGCGGCGAACCCGGCGGCTTCCGGCAGGATTTCCAGCCGGGAAGCATGCAGGAAGAACTTCCCAATCCCCGCCGCGCCATGGCACCAGAGTGCCGCGTGCGGTGGGCCCCCCTCCTGCTGGGGCCAGCACAAGCCGCTGCCGTCCTCCAGCGCCTCGGCCGCCTGCGAGACGAGCCAGCGGCCCGCTCCCCGGGCTGCCTCCAGGAAGCGCTTCTCCTGCGTGGCTTCGTAGAGCTCGAGCAGGGTGTCGGCAATCCCCGCCGCCCCGTGGGCATAGCCCGGCTGGATCTGGCCACTGAGCCCATCATAGCCCGGGGGAATCGCCCACTTGAGGAGTCCTTCCGGCTCCGAGCGCTGTGCTCCGTCGATGAGTGCGGCTCCGGCGGCGAGCGCGGCCTGGAGGTCCTCGGAGCTGTCGAGCTCCCGCCACAGCTCGAGGTGGAACCTCGCGCGCCCGGCCGTGCCGTTGAACAGGTCCGGTGAGGCAAAGGGAAGCGAGGCGATGAGCCGTGCCCGCTTCCGCGCCTCCCGCAGCAACCCCTCGTCCTCCAACACCCGTCCGGCGCGCAGCAGCGCCAGCCCCACTCCCGCCTCCCCCACATAGAGACCCGGGTGCGGCGGTCCTTCGGGTCTCGGAGCCTTCGCCAGCCAGCGCGCCGCCTCGGCGAGCGTGGCCCGCTGCCCTGGCTCGTCGAAAGCGGAGACCAGGGCTGACAGCGTGAGGAGAATGCCGGCGCTGCCCAGGTTGATGTCCAGGGAGGGCAGTCCTCCGCCCAGGAGGTGCCCATGGTTCCAGAAGAGGGCGCCCTGGGAGGGGACTCGCTGCGCCACATGGACGAGCGTGTCGCCCAGACGCCGTGCTTGCATGCGGTAGAGGTCCACCGGCGGAGCCACACCGGCCAGGGGCTCCAGACCAGGGACCTGGATTGAGGGCGGGGAGGCGTCCAGCTCCGAGAGCGCGGCGATGACCTCCCGCATCGAGTCGGGCCGGTGCTCCGGCGTCAAGCACCGCGCGATGAAGGCCGCGAGCCGAGGGGACAGCAATGGGTTGAGCAGGGAGAGGGGCCGGGAGAGCAACGAGCCCTCCGGGGCGAGCGAGGGCTCCGCGCTCGTGGCGGCGAAGTAGAGCAGCGCGCCCAGGGCGTAGACGTCATCCGCGACGGTGGAGGCCTGTCCGGAGAACTGCTCCCGTGTCATGTAACCGCGGGTTCCCTTGCCAGCGTCCGTGACGCGTGGCGCGCTGGCGCCGTGCGCCAGCTCCAGGTCGATCAGGCGAAGCTTCCCGCTGGAAGTGATGATGACATTGGGGGCCTTGACATCTCCATGGACGAGTCCCCGCTCATGCAGGCTCGCCAGGGCTTCGGCGAGCTGGCGCCCCCAGGACAGGAGCTGAGCCTCGGTCGCGAAACAGCCTCGTGCCGAGAGCTTGCGGACATGGACCTCGAGCGTCTCGCCTTCGATGTCCTCCATGGACAGATAGGCGAAGGTCTCGTCCTCGACGTACTGGTACGGGGCCGGAAACCAGGGCGACGGGGCCAGCAGGGTGAGCACTTCCAGTTCGTGCCGCAGGCGTCGGCTGCCCGCCGCATCATCGCCCGCGGAGCGCGTCACCTGCTTGAGCACGCACTTGCGCATCTCCTTCAAATCGATCGCCAGCAGGACCGTGCTCCGGTGGGTGCGGTGAAGGACGGCCACGGGCGCATAACGCTCCGCGAGCACCGTCGCGGCCTCGGGCAACTGAGCTGCCACCCCCGCTGCGATGAACGGGTCCTTCGCCCACGCAGGCACCCGGTAGACCGGCTCTCGGCGATCCGGGACGAGCTGGCCATCTGGCGCCTCGAGCAAGGTCATCACCTGGCCCAGCGGCGTCTGCATGTGACGGCTGCTGAAGCTGCCGTAGCGATAGAAGACGCAGCTGCCGGGCCGCAGTGGCCGATCCGAGGCAATGGATGGGGCGGACAGACCACGGGTGGCCTCGTCGAGCCGGGAGGCCAGGTGGACCGCGTGCGCGTCATCCCGCGGGTAGACCGTCAGGAACTTGCCGACCTGGCTCCGCCCACCATGGCCCTCGTTGAGAGCGCCCAGCACCTGCGGTGAGGCGGCCACCTTGAAGGACACCCGCTCGGCCAACAACACCGGCAAGGCCTGGCTCAGGATGCGCTCCGCGGACAGCAGACCCGCCGAGAGATGCAGCTTCCAACCCTGCTGCGGCACCGGAGCCTCGTTGGGCAGGACCCGGATCCACTCCTTGGAAGGTTGGACTCGCCAGGCGCTCATGGCCCCCCCCTGCAAGGCACAGGCTTCTGAGATCAGCGCGAGGAATGAATCCGAAGGCACTTCCATCACCTCTCAACGCGCGTCCATCGTTTTCCGGCTCGGGCTGTATAAGAACCCCCTCCATCACCGTCGTGCAAGCTCGACGCCACCCGTCAGCGGCCCTCCTCGGCCCCTCTGCACCAGCCCGCCCCCTCCACAGGCCTTCTCTTCGCCCTATGCGTCGGCGGTCAGTCCTCGTCGAAGCTCAGCTCGCAGTCGCGGGTGCCCTCGCCGGTGATGATGCCGCTGAAGAGCTTCTGAAAGAGTTCCTCTCCGTTGAAGCTCACCGAGAGCTGGGTCTTCTCGCCGGAGATGGTGACGCCCTCTCCGGTCTGAATCTTCCCTCCGAGGGCGACCACGTCCCCGGAGATGGTGGCGCTCTTTCCGAGGACGACGTCTCCTCCGAGGGACGTCACGTCTCCCGACACCTGGGCGCCGGGTTCGATGGTCACCTTGCCCCGGATGGACACCACGTTGTTGACCGTGGCGCCGGCGCGGACCTTCACGTTGCCATCGATGGCGATCGCGTCCCGGGCCTTCGTTCCGCTCTCGACGACCAGGTTCTTGCCCTGGGCGACGAGGTCCCCCTTCTTCGCGTGGATGGTGCAGGTGCCGGCCTTGTCCGTCTTCTTGGCGTCGTCCTCCGCGAGGGCGGCGGCGGGCGTGGCGAGCAGGGAGAGGGCGGCGAGGACAGACAGGAGGGACCTGGGCATGAAAACGACTCCGGGAGAGAGGCCGCTTGGGGCGGCGCATCCGGTCCTACGAAGGGTCGCCGGAACGATTGCGGAGCGCCCCGGCGAAGGGCAAGGCGCGCCGCGCGGGGCAGCGGAACGCCTCGCCGCGATCTGGCCCGGAGACATCGTCCTGGTCGCCGCAGGCGACCCCCGTCAGAGAGCGCCGTTCGAAGATATGGCTGCGGCTAACCACCGTGTCGAGCGATGAGTGCCTCCGCCTCGGCGGGGTGGAGTTTGCACTCGAGGAGCGCGCGGAGCACGAGCGGCGCGACGATCGTCGCATCGGACTCGATGACGAACATCGGCGTCGTCTCCGTGAGCTTGTCCCACGTGATCTTCTCGTTGGGAGTCGCTCCGGAGTACGAACCGTACGAGGTCGTCGAATCGCTGATCTGACAGAAGTACGCCCACGGCTTCACGGGCTGGGCGAGGTCATACTTGATCGACGGCACGACACAGATGGGGAAGTCACCGGCGATGCCGCCACCGATCTGGAAGAACCCGATGCCAGCGCCCGTCGAGAGTTCCTGGTAACGGTCGTAGAAGTCCGCCATGTACTCGATGCCGGACTTCACGATGCTGGCGTTGCACTCACCCGTCTTGACGTACGAGGCGAAGATGTTCCCGAAGGTGGAGTCCTCGTAGCCCGGCACGACGATGGGCAGTCGTGCACGCGCCGCCGCGAGGAGCCAGCAGGCCTCGGGGTCTCCCTCGTACGCCCCAGGCTCGATGGCCTGGATCACCTCGTAGAAGTACTCGTGCCAGAAGCGCCGCTCACCGTTCGCTGTCGCCCGCTGCCACATGGGCACGACAATCTTCTCAACCGCTCGGAACGCCTCGTCTTCGGGAATGCTGGTGTCGGTGACCCGGCGCATCCGGTCGGCGAGGATCTTCGTATCGTCCCCCTTGGTGAAGTACCGATAATCGGGGAAGTCCTTGTAGCTGTGATGCGCGACGAGCCGGAAGAGCGACTCCTCGAGGTTGGCCCCCGTGACCGAGAGGCCGTGGATCAAGCCAGCGCGAATGGCGGGAGCGAGCGTGATCCCCAACTGGGCAGACGACATCGCACCGGCGACGGCCCAGAACATCCGCCCGCCTGCTGAAATGTGGCGCCAGTACGCGAGGAGCGCGTCGCGCGTGGCGCGTGCGTTGAAGTTCTTGTAGTTGCTCAGAACGAAATCGAGAACGGGGAGCCTGGCATCGGACACGGTCTGCCTCCAGAGGCGGGGTCAAGACTCGGGTGACGCCAATCATTCAAACGCCATCCGAGGACGCCCTACGGCAACGACGTTCAGTCGCGCCGCCATCGGAGCGTCGAATGGCTGAGCGGGTAGGTAGCACGAACGGGTGGAACCGTGTCAATACCCGTCGCGTAGGACAAGGTCAGTGACGGCGCTTCGTCGCCTGCAGTGTGTAGCTGAGCGGGAGGCGCCAGGGGTCCTTGTCCAGGCGCCATTCGCCATCGGGCGAGCAGCTCATCTGGCCGGGCAACGCCTCCCAAGGAACGCTGTCGTGCTCCACCAGTGCGGTGATGTCCAGGCCATGGGTCAGGAGCGCGGTCACGAGCTCGCCCAGGCCATGGTTCCACTCGTGGGTGACCGTCGCTGTCAGTGAGCCCTCAGTCTCCACATAGGTGCTGTCGCTGTCCCAGACGGTGGGTTCCTTGCGTTCGAAGTAGGGATACTCGATGACCAGTGCATCGCGATGCTTCTCGTTCACCGCCCACAGAATCGGGTGACCTTCCCGGATGAACAGCCGTCCGCCCGGCTTCAGCAGCTCGGAGATCGTCCGGGCCCATCGGTCGATGCTGGGCAACCAGCACAGCGCACCGATCCCGGTGTAGACCAGGTCGAACGAACCAGGGGAAAGCACCTGGGCTGCGTCGTACACATCCGCCTCGACGAAATCCACCTGGGCGCCAGAGCGCTGAGCAAGCAAGCGCGCTTGCGCGATCGACCCGGGTGAGAAATCGAGTCCCGTCATGCGAGCGCCCAATCGCGACAGGGAGAGGGTGTCCGTCCCGATATGGCATTGCAGGTGCACACCACGCGCGTCGGCGATGTTCCCCAGGCGCGGAAGATCGAAACGCACGACAGGGGAAAGATGCTGCGGGTCCGTGATGAAGGAGGCGGTGTCGTACCCCTTCGACGCCGCATGCAGCGCAGCGCGCTCGTCCCAGTTGGCCTTGTTCAGTGTGATGTAGTCACTCATGGCGAGTGGAGTGTCCACGAAGCTCTTGGAATAAGCGAATCCTATGAAGAGGAGTGGGCGCGCCTGTTGGGGCTCTCCGAGGAGAGCGCCCCGAGGAGGCCAGCCATGTGATGAGGACCTGGCGGACGTCGTGGGGGGCGGGCCCCCCAAGCGTGATTACGCCTCTGCTCATCACCTGACTCGAGCGCGGGCTAGATGCGAGGCTTCGGGCCACCGAAGCGGACGCCCAGCTCGAGCCCCACCATCCCCAGCAGGTCTCTGACGTTGGCCTCCCCGATGACTCCCACGTAGAAGCGATCGAAGAGCGTCGCGCCCACCGCGGCCTGAGCGCCCAGACTGAAGCCCTCCCCGAACATCAGGGGCACGCCGATGCGCGCGTAGACGGGCCCGGCGTCGAGCCGGGCGGCGGGCGTCACCGCGAGCCGGAAGTCCGGAAACCCCCACGCGTCCTTCACGGGCACCATCGCCGACAGGCCGAGCTCGGCGGCGAAGAGTCGTGACAGACGGTAGGAGGGAGCGACGTCCGCGACGACCCAACCCCCGTCCCGAAGCGTGTGCGTCCTGATGGCGCTCACTCCGCTGAGACCGATGAGCGGCCGGGCGCTGAGCCCCAGCCTGAGAGCGAAGGCGTCCTCGGCTGGAGCGTGGGCCTCTCCTCCGCCTGATTGGGCCAGCACTCGCGGCGCTCCCAACAGCACGAGCATGCAGATGAAGTGGCGCATCGTCATAGCCTCTCCCCGAACCACTTCCAGATGAGCTCATCCGACTCGGCCCGGTGGGTGGCATCGATGTCGTGGCCCGCGCCTTCGAGGTACTCGACGTGGACCTCCTGTCCGAGCAATCGAGCCGATACCGCGAAGGCTCGCTGCACCTCGGGGAGGACGAGGGTGTCCGCCGTCCCCTGGAGAATCAGCAGCGGCACCCTGGGCCCGTGCCCCATGTAGGTGAGGTTGCTGACGTCAGCGAAGACCTCGGGCGCATCCCTCACCTTCGCTCCATCCGGCAGCGCGAGGAACCGGGTGACGTAGGGTTTGATCCACCAGTCCGTCGTCTCATAGACGGACGCGGGGTCACCGGCGCCGCACATGGACACCACGGCCTTCACCTCGAGGTTCTCGCTGTAGGGGCAATAGTCCGGCTCGAAGCGTGCTTCGTTCCGGGCGTACGCCGACATCATCGCGAGGTGCCCGCCAGCGGACCCGCCGAGCACCCCCACTCGGGCCGTATCCACTTTGTACGTGGCGGCATTCGCGGCGAGCCACCGGAGCGCACACCGCACGTCCTGCAGTTGCGCCGGCCAGGGGTGGAGGGCCTTGCCGTGTCCATCATCGAGGTTCGCGAGCCGATAATTGATGGTCACCCCGACGAAGCCCCGCCGGCTCGCTTCCTGGACTCGCTCTGCGTTTTCGTCCAGATCTCCGATGACCCATCCGCCACCATGGATGAAGACGACCGCGGGAAAGGGGCCCGGCCCCTCTGGCACTGCGATATCGAGTGTCAGCGGATGCACCCCACCGGGCTCACTCGGGCTGGGCACCTCCGCGTACGTGACCTCGCCTTCCGCGCCACCCGTGAGCACATCGCATCCCGTGATGGCCAGCAGCAAGGCCACGGGTAACAACCACCTCGTCTTCATGACTTCCTCCTCGGTATCCATCACGCTTCTCCGGGTACTTGGGTCACCCGGAGGGAACATAGGAGAACGACGGGAGGATAGGGCCCCAACATGCCGTCCGCTCGAGAGTTCGGGAAAGTTCAGGATTCACTCGCCGGGCTGCCCGACGTGTGCCACACGCGGGCGGAGCGAGAAGTCCCCGCGCGCGAGTCCTCGCCAGAGCGCCTCGAGCGGCCCGCGCCCGAAGTACCTCGACCAGAGGCTGGCAAGCAGCACCTGCAGCGCCCAAAAGACGAACGCGGCGAGCAGGAGCGTTGAGCGGCTCCACGTCCCGAAGGCGCCAAGGCCGTGCCCTCCGAAGACCAGCGTTCCGACGACCGACTGCATCAGGTAGGCGGTGAACGCGACCCTGCCGAGGGAAGCGATGGCACGCGTGGGCGCGGCACGCGCGAAGCGCCGAGCCAGCCCGACCACCGTGCACCCGATCGCGATGGCCAGAGGCACCGCCCCCACCTCGTGCAGCACCTGCGCGAACACCCAGGCACGTGGTGAAAACCCCCCGGCAATCTGCACTGCCAGGCCCGCCGAGGTGGACGCAAGGCCGAGCACCCAGAGCAGCAGCACGGCCCGCGGCGACGCGAAGTGCCCCTCGAACATCCCTCGCTGAAGGCCAGCCATGCCGAGCAGCATGCACCCCGCCGCCCTCCAGCCCGTCTCGTAGATGAGCGCGGAGGTCTGGCCCTCGAAGGCCAGCTTTGCCCGGACGGGTAGCTGCGTCATCCAGTCGCCCCTGAAGGCCGTGAGCTCCCCCGCGACCGAGCGTGCATCGAGGTACTCGAGGAGCGCGCCGAGCAGGGAGGGCGGGAGGTGATCGAACGCGAGGGCGGTCACCAGCGCGATCGCTGGCCCGACCGAAACCAGCGCGAGGCCGAGGCGCAGCTGCCGCCCGGGGGGCCATGCCCGCGCGCCGACGACGAGCATGCCGACGACACCGTAGGTGAACAGGATGTCGCCGTACCAGACGCCGTAGGCATGCAACAGCCCGAAGACGATCAGCCACGCGAGCCGACGGCGCGGGCACGTGTCGTCGCCCCCGAGCACGAGCGACGCGCCGAAGAGCATGGCGAACAGGTTGAGGAACTTGCAGTCGAAGAGGAGGCGACCGAACGACCAGGCGAGACCGTCGACGCCGTCGAGCGCTCCGAACACGGTGGGATTCAGATAGGCCGCGACGGGCATCGCGAATGACTGGATGTTCATCACGAGGATGCCGAGCAGGCAGAAGCCCCGCAGGGCATCGAGTGTGGTGAGGCGGGCACGTTGGCTCATGCGATGAGATTATGAAAGAATGCTCGCATTCAAGACTCGCGGCGGGCTCGCGTTCGAGGGGCCGTGTGCGGGAAGGCGACGATGCGCGCAAAGATCGAAAGTTCCAGGCAGAATGGTGCTCGAAAGCAACCCTCGCAGGCTCGCAGCAAGGCGCTGGTCGACGCGCTGATTCAAACGACAGCTCGCATTTTGCTCCGCGACGGCTGGCAGGCGCTGACCACCAACCGGATCGCGCGCGCCGCGGGGGTGAGCGTGGGCAGCCTGTACCAGTACTTCCCGAACAAGGAGGCGCTGCTGCTCGCGCTGGTCGAGCGGATCGCCGACGAGATGACGGCGCACTTGATCGAGGTGGGCACGTCGCTTCACGACGCGTCGGTCGACGAGGGGATCGCGAAGCTCGTGCGTGTCGCGCTCGACGTCTCACGGCGCGACGCGCCGCTCTACCGGGCCGTGCTCGTCGAGCTGCCTCGCCAGGGCACACTCGAGCTCTTCGATCGCGTCAACCGCCGACTCGCCGACGCGCTGGCCGAATGGCTGGCGGCGCGACGCGACGAGCTGGACGTCGTCGACCCGTCACTGACGGCGCACATCCTGGTGACCTCGCTCGACGCGCTCACCGACCACACGCTGCTCTTCCGCCCGGAGCTGCTCGACAGCCCGCGCTTCGAGCGTGAGCTCCGCGCGCTGGTGGCCGGCTACCTCGGCGTACGTCGCCCATCGCCCGTCCAGCAGTGCCCGCCCCGCGAACGCCCCCGGCGTCGCCGCACACGCACGACCTGACGCCAAGGCGATCCGCGCCTCCTCGTGGCGCGGTGGCTACACGGTGTGGCGGGCCATGGGCTCCTCTCCGTCCTATACTTTTTCGCCGAGGAGACCGCGATGGACAAGTACGACATCAAGAAGGCGCACCGGGAGCTGTACGCACCGCCGTCGAAGGAGTTCACCGTCGTGGAGGTACCCGAGCTCCGGTACCTCGCGGTCGACGGCCGAGGCGATCCGAACACCTCCGCGGCGTACGCGAACGCGGTCGAAGCCCTCTACGGGGTGGCGTACGCGCTGAAGTTCGCCAGCAAGAGCACGCTGGGCCGCGACTTCGTGGTCGGTCCGTTGGAGGGGCTCTGGCGCGCGGACGACCCCAGCGTATTCGTGACGCGCCACAAGGAGGGCTGGGAGTGGACCATGATGATCAGCCAGCCGGACTGGCTCACCGAGGAGATGGTCGAGGCCGCCATCGACGCTGTCGCGAGGAAGCGAGGCGAGAACGCCGCGCTCGGGAAGCTCCGGCTGTTCAGTCTCGCCGAAGGAACCTGCGTCCAGATCCTGCACATCGGCTCATACGACGATGAGACCCCCACCCTGGAGCGCCTTCACCACCGCTATCTTCCCGACAACGGCCTCGCCTTCAACGGCGACCATCACGAGATCTACCTCAGCGACGCGCGTCGAACCGCACCCGCCAGGCTCAAGACGATCCTGCGACAGCCCGTCAAGGCCGCATAGCGAAGTAGCTCACGCATCGGACCCAGCACACCGAGCAGCGGCTATAACGATGCCACCCGCTCTCGGGGAGGAGAACCCTTCATGAGAAACACCACCACGAAAGACACCCCGCCCCGCCTCTGGCCGGAGGCGGTGACCCGCCGGCGCTTCTTCGGCTTCGTGGCCGCCGCGTGCCTCGCCGCCGGCCTGAGCGCCTGCGACGATGCGCAGCGGTTGCAGGCCACATGGACGGCCGCGCCGCAGGACTACAACGAGCCCATTCCTGTGCCGGGGGTGCCGCCGCCGGAGCCGCAATCGTTCCAGGACCAATCGATACGACATGTGATGCGGGTATCGGCCGGCGGGGACAAGGTCCGAGTGAGGGTGTCGAACCTCTTCGGCACCGCTCCGGTCACCCTCGGCGGCGTGCACATCGCCCGCAGCACCGGCGGCGCATCCATCAATGCCACGACGGACACCGTCCTCCGCTTCAATGGTCAGGAGTCCGTGACGGTCCCCGCCGGCCAGGAGGCCTGGAGTGACGAGGCGCGCTTCTCGCTCCTGTCCCAGACGGACGTGGCAGTCACCGTATACGTGCCCCAGACAACGCCCGTGGAGACCCTGCACGCGCAGGGTCAGCAGACCATCTCGGTCGCGGCCGGAAACGCCCTCGGCAGCGCGACCTTCACCCCAACGGAGACACGGCAGTCGTATTACTGGGTAACTGGCATCGACGTGCGCAACGACGATGCCCGCGGAGTCATCGTCGCCTTTGGGGATTCCATCACCGACGGCGCGGGGTCGACCGTGGATGCGGCCAACCGCTACCCCGACTTCCTCGCGCGCCGCGTCGCGGCCGACCCGGCGCTGGAAGGGTTCAGCGTGGTCAACCAGGGCATTGGGGGCAACCGGGTGCTCAACGACGTCATCGGGACCAGGGGGGTGGAACGCTTCCAGCGTGACGTGCTGGGCACGACGGGGGTCACCCACGCCATCATCCTGATCGGCATCAACGACATCGGCTTCGGAGCCTTCGCGCCGACGCAGGTGGTGACGGCCGACGAAATCATCGCTGGCCTCCAGACGATGGTGGATCAGGCGAAGGCCCGCAACGTCGCGGTGTTCCTGGGCACCCTGCTCCCGTTCAAGGGCACCGCCGCGCCGTATTATAGCGAGGAGACCGAGGCCAAACGGCAGGCGGTGAATGCCTGGATTCGCGCCAACACCGCACAGGTCAAGGGCATCATCGACTTCGATGCGGCCACGCGCGACCCGGCCGACCCACTCCTGCTGCGCCCGGAGTACGACAGCGGCGACCACTTGCACCCCAACGGTGCCGGCTACGAGGCGATGGCCAATGCCATCGACCTGGCCTTGTTCCGGTAGGGGAGTCCGTGCTCCACCTGGCGCGCGAGGTCAGCGCGCCCCCTTTGGGGCAGCTGGCCTCTTCCCGGCGCTCTTCTTCCTGACCGGAGCGGCCTTCGCCTTCGCGGCCGCCTCCATCGCCTTTCGTGCCGCGGTCTTCTCGCCTCGACGCAGCGCGAGCGACGCAGCGATCCACTCCGGCGCGTAGCTCGACGTGCAGCCCTTCGGGATCGGCCGCGGGTCCCACCGGCCGAGGCGCTCGCCGATGGCGATGGCCTCCGCGGTGTACGCGGGCAGGTGGATGCCGATCCAGACGAGGCAGAAGTTGATGCCCTCTTTCACCCGGTACGGTGCGGCCGGCAACTCATGCTCGATGCGCGCGAGCGTCGCGCGGACGTCGAGGTCCTTCGCGAGCCCGCGCGCGATGCGCCCGGCGAGGAGCCTCCACCCGGCGCGGCGGGGAAGCTCCTTGCCGCCGTCCATCCACCGCACCTGCAGCGCCTCGGCGATGGGCGCATGCACGAGCACGCGTCCAACGAGCTCGTCGACCAGGGTTGGGTTCGAGAGCGGCTCGAGGAGCGCGCGCGCCTCCTTCTCGGTGAGCGCCTCGGGAGCGAGCAGCATGCACGCGAGGATGCGCGCCTCGTGGTTGCCCGTCGCCCACAGCTCCAGGCCGAGCGCGTGGTTCGTCCCGAGCGCCTCCGCGAGGCCACGGATCTTGCCGAGCAGCACGCCGAAGACGTTGTCGCCCGCGCCATCGCGCACGTAGCGCTGGCGCACCTTCTCGTCGCCCTGAGCTTCGAGCTGCTTCATTACCTGGGACAGCGTCATCGTTTTCGGCATGCGAGTCTCCTCGATGGTTGTCGATATCAGGGCAGGCTGGAGGACCAGCCACCGTCCACGGTGTAGGCGCCGCCGGTGCAGAAGCTGCTCTCCTCGCTGGCGAGGAAGAGGTTCAGCCGGGCGACCTCCTCGTTGGAGGCGAAGCGCTTGAGGGGCACGCGTCCGGCGACCCAGGCCCGGATCGCGGCCTCATTGCCGGCCCCCAGGGTCCGCTCCACGTTGGTCATCATGTCGTTGTCGACGGGGCCCGGGCACACCGCGTTGACCCGGATGCGGTGGGGCGCGCCGTCGATCGCGCTCGCGCGCGCGATCCCCACGACGGCGTGCTTGCTGGCCACGTACGGCGAGGAGATGCCCATCCCCCCGAGGCCTCCCGACGAGGAGGTGAGGATGATGCTCCCGCCGCCGCGCTTCTGCATCTCGGGGAACGCATATTTGATGGACAGCCACGTCCCGCGCACGTTGATGGCCATCACCGAGTCGAAGGCCTCCACGGGGATGTCGGAGATGGGGCCGAACTGCCCCTGGATGCCCGCGTTGCTCACCAGGATGTCGAGCCCGCCGTGGCGCTCCACCACCTCACGGAGGTAGCGCTGGGTGTCCTCGGCCTGGGAGACGTCCGCCACGGTGTAGCTGACGTTCTCGTGGTTGATCGCCTGCACCGTCTTGCGGAGCTTCTCCTCGTTCCGGCCCACCACCACCACCCGGGCTCCCTCCTGGACGAAGAGCGCGGCCGTCGCCGCTCCGATGCCACTGCCGCCGCCGGTGATGACCGCGACCTTGTCCTGCAACCGTTTCATGATGTGCCCCCTCTCGAGGTCCGCTGGTGCTCCAGCGGCCGCAGATACTAGAGAGCGCGCGTCAGCGGCACCAGACGCTGTCTGAGAGGAGAACCTGCGCAGTCGACGGAAAGTGGCGAAACCCGCCCCCCTTGACGCGAGCGGGCTTTCCCTTCTCCACCCGCCTCACCCCGAGACGGCCCTTCGCACAGCCGGACGTTGAGCGTGGCGCTTGACGTACTCCGCCAGCCTCGGGTGTCCATCGAGCAGCTTCAGCGTGTTGGCCCAGTGGAGGATGGACACCATCACCACATCGGCGGCGGTGAATGCCCCTCCCACGAGGAATTCACGGTCGCCGAGGCCCCCGTTGATGACGTCGAGCACGGCCGCGAGTCGGGTCCTGTGCTTCGCGAGCTCTTCCGCCGAGTGCGCGCTGGCCTGCTCCTCCTCGGGCAACTGTGCGTGCTGGTGGAACGCCATCACCACGGGATCGAGGGTCAGCTCGGCGAAGACCATCCACTGGTAATAAGGGCCGCGCTCCGTGGAACCCATGGGCGGCGCCAGGTGCTTCTCCGGGAACCGGTCGGCCAGATGGAGACAGATGGCCAGGGACTCGAGCAGCGTGACGTCCCCCTCCACCAGGGCGGGGACTTCGCCCAGCGGATGCACCGCCAGGTAGGCGGGGGTGCTGTTCTCCTGTCGAGAGAGGTCGAGTTTGACCAGCTCGTAGGGGACCCCGAGTTCCTCCAGCAGCCATCGGGCACGGGTTGCTCGGGTTCGGGGGGCAAAGTAGAGCTTCATGGGTGTGCACCTGGGGTTGGCGGGAGGCGGTAACATGCGGCGGCCAGGGGTCCCCGGACAATCCAGCCCCAGGCGAACTCATTGTCAGGCTAGACTTGACGGTCATGATTTCACCAGCCGACATGATGCTCTTCGTCGCGGTCGTTCGAGAGGAGAGCTTCACCCGGGCGGCGCGCCGGCTCGGCATCACCAAGCAGACCATCAGCGAGCGCATCCGCAATCTGGAGGAGCGGCTCGGGGTGCGGCTTCTCGAACGAACCACGCGGCGCCTGCGGGTCACCCAGGCAGGAGCGACGTACTACGAGCGCTGCTCCGCCATCGCCGCCCAAATCGACGAGGCGAACAGCGAGGTGCAACAGCGGCAGGCGGAGCCCACCGGCCTGCTGCGGGTGTCCTCGCCGGTACTCTACGGGCGGCGATACCTGACACCCGTGATTGCGCAGTACCTCGCCAGTTATCCCCAGGCGCGGGTGGAGCTGGTGCTGGCGGACCGCCGTGTCCACCTCATCGAAGAGGGGCTGGATGTCGGGATTCACATCGGCCCGCTCGACGACTCGTCGCTCGTGGCGAGAAAGCTCGGCGAGGGTCCGATTCACTTCGTGGCGAGCCCTCGCTTCCTATCGAAGTACGGCGCGCCGAGCGCCAGGGCGCTCCACTCCGCGCGCTGCATTGGCTTCAGTCCGTTCGAGACGTGGGAGGCCGAGGGGGTGAAGTCTCGAATCGATCCGGTCCTGACCGTGAATGATCTCGAGCTCGCGTGTGAGGCGGCGATCGCCGGGATCGGCATTGCGCGCGTCCCGGCCATCCTCTGCCGGGACGCAGTCCGTGACGGCCGGCTGAAAATCCTCTTCGGCCCGAAGCCCGCGAGCCTGCGGGCCATCCACGTCGTCTACCCGAGCCGGCTGAATCTTCCGGCCAAGGTCCGGCTCTTCGTGGATGCCATGGCCACGCTGGCCGAGCCGAGCTTGTCGCCGCACAGTGGCTCGCGGCGAAAGCGCTCCTGAGGGCTTGATCCTGGAGACTCAACGGGCCGCGTGGCCCTGGGCTATCGTGGGGGTGAAGGGGGACGGCATGCCACGCCTCATCTGTGTGTCTCGCGAGCCGGAGGGGCTCATCGCGCTCCTGCTGCCCGAGGAGGAGGGCGCGAGCCGCCTCGTCCGGAGGCCACTCGGCGAGGTGAAGGGCGACGGCTCGCGGGAGCGCGCGGCGCTGCTCGCGTCCTGGGAGCACCTGGGCCGGGCGCGCGGCGCGACGGTGGACACGCTCACCCACGTGCTGCGGGTGCTGCTGCACACCGTGCCGGGTGAGTTGGGCCCCGCGCCCGCGCTGGCCCACCCCTGGCTGGAGCCGCCCCCCGCGCCGCACAAGAGGACCGCCGCCCACCCCCGGGGCTACCGGGGCACCACCTATCAGCCGCCCAAACGGAGCCAGCCCGAGGCGCTCGACGTGCGGCCCTACCTGCTGCACCGCTCCACGGCGCGGGCCCTGCTCGAGCCCCTGCGGCCCCACCTGGCCGAGGCCCTCCAGCGGCTTGGAGACGAGGGCCTGTCGCGCGAGCGGCTGGCGCAGGTGGATCGCGCGCTCACGGCGCCGGGACGCGTGGACGTGGCCCTGGCGTGGCGCCATGGCGTCCTGGAGGCGCGGAGCGCCGAGCTGCCCGGGAGCCTGCTCCGGCTCGGGTGCCTGTTGCGGCCGGGCGAGGCCTCCGACTTCCACCGGCTGTTCGCGCTGCGGGGACGCCTGGCGCTCGACTCCCACCCCGAGGTGGGGGTGCTCGCCGCGCGGCTGCTGGCGGAGTGGGTGCCGGACAAGGGCCTGGGCTGGCTGGAGGTTACCGCCTCGCTCGAACCCGAGCACCAGGCGGGGTTGCTCCAGGCCCTCTTCGAGACGAAGTCCAAGGTGGCGGGCCTCGAGCCTGGCCGGTACGATCTCCGCATCGAGGACTTCGCGGCCGAGGTGCCGGGACGGCGGCGGTACTACCTGTGTGGCCTCGCCCTGGGCTTGACCAGCGAGTACCTGCTCAGTGGCTACCGGCTGCTGGAGGCCCTCGGAGACTCCCCCCGACGGGACTGGCTGACCCACGCGCTGCCCACGGCGAGTGGCCCCGTCCCGGAGGAGCTCCTGCTGGACCTCTTCGCCTTCGCGGAGATCGAGCTCGAGGAGGCCACCCTGGTGACGCTGTGGGGGCTGTGTGGCCAGTTCCCGGACTTCGCCGGGCTGCTCGTGGACACGCCCTGGCGGCGCTTGAGCCCGGGCGCGGCGGGGCGGCTGGTGGAGGGCCTGGCCGAGGCCTGGGCGCCCGACGAGGAGGAGCCACGGGCGTGGGGGGCCATCCGGCGTCTCCATCCCCGGCTGCTCCGGCTGCTGGAGCGCATTCCGGCGAGCCACCAGCGGCGCGCGGTGCAGATGGTGTTCAACCTTCTGGGCGACATGGGGGCGAAGTGGTCGGGCCCGGACTGGCTGGAACCCACCGTGTTCACCCTGGCCGAGCGCGTGTGCCAGCCGCCCTTCGGGGACGCGGACCGCCTGTCCTACGCGCTCGAATCCCTGGTGAATCACCCCGAGCCCTCGGTGCGCGAGCGGCTCACGCGCCTTCCGGAGCGGAGCCTGTCGTGCCTGGAGGAGAGCTGCTCCCGGGGAGACCTGGCGGGGCTGGTGGGCGAGGGAATGGCGGACCTGGTGGCGCGGAGGGCGGACCTGGTGCTCGCGGCCCTGGAGTCCTGCCCCGAGACCCTGGCGCGAACGGTGGCGCTGCTGGGCACACCGCACAAGGAGGCCCGGGCCGCGCTGTGGGAGGACTTCGCCCGGCACCCCTGGGTCCGGGAGGATCCCCTGGAGTGGGAGCCCGGGCGCCTCGTGGCGAGCCTGCGCGAGCATGGGAGCGAGGGCGTGGACAGCCCGCTGCCGAGGAAGGCGCGGCTGGCGTGGGAGGCGGGGGAGACGCTGTCCCCGGCCCGGACGGAGCGGGCGCTGCGCCTGGCGCGGACCCAGCTGCCCCGGCTGCGGATGCAGTTGCTGGCGCGGCATGTGCTCGAATTCCTGCGCGGAAGCCTCGCGGCGGACGTGGGGGACACGCGGGTGCGGCACGCGCTGCAGATGGCGCGGCTGGTGGAGGGCAACCGGCGGGGCCTGCGCCGGCTGCTCCAGCATTACTTCGCGGGCGAGCGCGACTTCATCCGCGAGCACCCCGAGTCCCGCGCCTGGTTCGCCCGCCACCCCCGGGTGAAGCCGGAGACGTGGCTCGCGGGGCCGGTGCTGAGCTGGGAGGTACCGGGGTGGGGGCGGGTGACGCTGGAGATGGAAGGGGACGCGCTGGAGGTGCTGCGCATGGGCACCTACGTGGGGAGCTGCTTCGGCCTCAATGGCATCCGCGCGGAGTCCGCAGCGGCGGTGGCGCTCGACATCAACAAGCGGGTGCTCTACGCGCGGGACGCGCGGGGGAGCGTGCTGGCGCGGCAACTGCTCGCCATCTCGCGGAAGGACACGCTGGTGCCCTTCGCCGTGTACCCGCCGAGCACGCCACCCGCGCTCCAGGCGCTATTCCTCGACTACGACCTGGCGTTCGCCGAGGCGCTGGGCCTGCCCCTGAGTGAGGGCGTCACGGAGCCCGAGGTGGAGTACGTGCTGTCGAGCTCCTTCTGGCATGACGGCGCGTGGGACCTGGGCGCGCTCGAGGCCATGCCTTCGACCGGATCCAGGCGATGAGCATCCTCACTCCGCGCGCCCAGGGCGTAGTGCAGCACGAGCAGCTCCCCCAAGAGGGAGTAGAGCCGGAGCAGCAAGAGGCGAGCCCCCCGCTTGAGGCAGCAGCGAAGGCGGAAGCAAAGAAGGATCGGACGCCGCGAGTGGATTGGGCCGGGCTGCTGCGCAGGACGGAAAGCGCTGGGCGTGTTGGCCTGCGTACGGTGTGGGGGCAGGCGCCGGGTGCTGGAGTCCTGGGGCTGGGGAGTGCGGGGGAGTGCGGCGGTACGCAGCTCAAGGCTCGGCGGCGAGGCCCGCCCCCCTGGGCGCCGGCAGGCGCCCTCTGGCTCATCGTCCTCTTCCTCCACGCGGCCTGCGCGACGCGGGGCCCGGCGGGGAAGCGGGGGGAGGGGGGGATCCGCGGCTGGGAGGAGGCAGCGGGGAGCGAGGCGCGAACGGCGCCGAGGGAGCTGCAGCCGGTGGTCATTGTGTACGCGGGCCATGTCGAGGCGGGCGGGAAAACACGGGTGGTGGCCGTCACGCGGGAGGAGTACCAGCGCGCGGTGGCGCAGCTCCTCCAGCACCACCAGGTGCAGGGGACACCCCAGGAGGCCGCACAAGGGCTGCTTCAGGCCATGCCCGAGGAGGAGCTGCTTGCCGAGGTGTACCGGGACAGGGTCCTCACGCTGGTGCCCCTCACCGACAAGGGCTCGCCTCGCTGGTGTGGGCCGCGGGCCTGTATCTGGCGCTCTGGCTGCTACCGGAGCCGAGCACGAAGGCAGTTGCGGCCGCGCTCTCGGTGGTGCTGCTGGCCTGGCTGGGCGTGGACGCCATGTGGGGCCTCATGGACGGGTGGGCCAGCATGGCGCACGCGGCACACGAGGCCACCACGTTCGAGGAGCTGCGCGACGCCGGCGAGGCCTTCGGCAAGCGCATAGGGACGGACGCAGCCCGGGCCCTCATTCTCGCGGTGGCCACCCTCACCCGGCGGACTCTCGGCGAGGTAGCAACGCACCTGCGCTCACTGCCCAGGTTCAACCAGGTGCAGGCTCAGTGGGCGGCCCAGGGCATGGAGGGCTCTGTAGCGGTGGCGATGGAGGAGGCCGCCGCGGTGGAGGTGGTGGTGGAGCAGAGCCGCGCCCTCGTCGTCCTCACGTCCCCGCAGGCGCCCGTCGCCATCAACGTCCTGGCGAGGAGCGGCAGCTCGGGAGCAGCTTGAGGGCACTCGGGCACCGTGGCCATCCAGCACCGTGGTGGAAATAGGCAGGTCATCCTCAGCAATGGCGAGCGGTGGCACCTCCCGCGAGGCAAGAGCCACAGGGACATACCGGCGGAGGACCGGCTAGGCGACGAGCTGCAGGCGGCTGTGAGGGAGGAAGCGGCGAAGTGGTCCCGGGCTATGCTGTCGGATGACGAAGTGCGGGCAATCGACAGGATGCGGCGCCGCAGCTTGGAGCATCGTGCGAATCTCCTGGAGCGTCAGGCGCGAGGGCGATGGGTCGAGGCGCAGGTGAAGGACCGATTCCCCGGTTTGTCCTGGAACAGCCGCGGAGTAGACATCACCGGCCCGGGCGGACAGAGTTACCATTACGAGATCCTGTCGGGCACTGAGTCCAACTTCGCGCTGCACGGGCGGCGGATGGCCAGCACATTCTTCCGCATGATCTTCTTCTGAGGTCCTCGTGACTCCCAACATCCACTACGAGAAGCGAGAGATCATCGGCGAGCGGCTGGAGCTGCTGAAAGGCCCATTCTACTGGCTCGGCCCCGACCTGACGCTGCGCGACTGCACGGTCATCATCAGTGCCGCGCGGCGCGCAGTGAGCTTGGTATCAGGGCAGCTCGTCAACTGCACCATTCAGGCGAAGGGCCAGCTGAAGGGCCTGCCGTGGGCCACGATGAAGCTGAAGGGGTGCCGGTTCAAGGGTAGCTACACCGGCAATGACTTCGGCTTCCGCGAGGACGTGGACGAGAGGTGGAGGGCGGGTGGGATCGAGGACTGCGACTTCTCCGAGGCGCAGCTCGAGGGGTGCCGCTTCTTCAATTGCGACATGACTTCGATTCGGCTGCCGCGCTGGCCGTGCTTCACCTTCCTGGACGCACGCCGGCACGCGGCGGAGCTGGCGCGGCGCGAGTGGCCCGGGTCCTTTGACTCCGTCATCAGGACGGTATGCGATCCGCCAAAGGGCACGGTCGCGTCGGCGTGGCACGCGCCCACCATTGCGAAGAAGAGCGACACAACTGTCGAGGAACTGCGCGCGGCCCTCGAGGGGGCGCCCGGGATCTTCATGTAGGGCCCGGCTCTCGCCGGCGCAGGTACGAAAGAAAAACCCCGGCCCGAGGAGACCTCGGTGCCGGGGCTGTCGTCGGCAGTGCGTTTAGGTGGTGGATCCCAGTAGAGCGGGGAGGTGCTGCGACTGCTGGCCAAGCATCAGCCGGTGCTTCGGTGGACCCCACGGCTGGGGAGGTGGCAGCTACAACCGAGCCTTCCGGCGGACCTCCGAGCGGGGGACCACGACGCGAGTCGTGGCGGGGAGGGCGCAGCTGCAGGTGAAGGTGTTGCGCCAGCCGCGGACGGCAGCGTCCTTGCGCGAGGAGGTGGAGGACCGCACGCGGCGCCTCGCGCAATGCGAAAGCGGTGGGCAGGCGTCGGCGGCGAGTGAGCTGGTGGGAGTGCTGCCCGGGCTCCTCGCCCAGGAAGTCAAGGGTTTGACGCGGCTCCCGTGGGCGAAGGTGGGAGACTACGTGGTTGGGCCCGGTTCTGCGGGCGCCGCCACGACGATCTCCAAGCTCCTGTTTTCCGGTAGCGGCGGGAGGTCCGAGGCGGCGGTCCGTGTCATGGTGAAGAACACGGCTTCGGAGGGCTGGGTGGTCGAGGAGGTGACCCCGCATCTTCAAGTGAAGGTGAGAGGTAGCCAGGGTGCGGTTTTTCTTTAAATCGGGGCACCTACGAGTAGGTTGATGGCCATGCGCTACTCACCGTTTACTCTCGCTGCGTTGTCGCTCGTACTCTTGTTGGCATCCGGGTGACCCGATCCGGTCTGCGTCCCGGGCGAGACACAGTCGTGCTTTTGATTGGCGAGAGCACCTACGGCTCGCTCAATCGGGAGCGGCGTTCGCCCAATGACTACGAGCACAAGGGCAAGCTTTCCGAATCCATCCTCTATCTGTGCACGACGCGACTCATGCTCCACAGTCTCGCATGATCGCTCCTGCTCGACAGCATCTGAAATCCATTGACTTTGTGCGATACTGACGACTATGGGGACGTCTGGTGCATGGCAGTGTCACTTGATTGAGGCGAGATTGAGACACTTTTTGTTTGTATTCGTGTCGGTCGTTTGGGCTCTTGGATGCGGCGTGGCTGAAGATGTCAACATTGGGGACGAGCCAATCGCCCCGGATGTTGGTGCCGTCACGCAGGCGAATATATTGGGACCTCCGTGCCAAGCAATTTGTACGGCGCAAATGCCATGTGATACCCCGTGCATGTTGAATCCAGAAGGACCGGTTGCGTATTGTGGGGCTATCAGAGTTTGCACAAGCGAGTGCTCCAGCATCTGTTCTGGTTCTTCACGGTGTGATCGCGCGTGCACAATTAATGGTGCTGGGTCGACCTGTGGGAATTACGGTTCGTGTCTGTCCCCCCCGTCCTGTCTCGTTGAGATGTATACCGGCACCGGCTATGGGGGCGAGAGAGCCTGTTATGGTTCGCTTTTTGAATTCAACTCCGCCATCGCCAGTCAGTACCCAAATCCTGCATCTGAGATTGGTTTGCGATACCCCACGATTCTGCATGACAATGCGTACTCATCCTACAGGGATGCGCTTTCCATATGTTATGAGCGGGGCATCTCTCCTTGTCGCTTGAATGGGTCGAGTTTTGTAATCAATAACATTGTGGGCAGTTTCTATAAGGACCCATACCTCGATGATACTCGAGCCTACCTGTTCGACGGGCATGCTGATTTTGACTTTGGTGATACCCACTGGTTTGACTTGCCGTGGTATGGGGATATTGATGACAAGATATCCTCGCTGGACTTCAGCGTCAGCGTCAGTCAGTGATTGAGGAGGGCTGTCACCGCACGGCTTGCTGCCAGTCCCACAGTGCTGGCAGCAGGAGCTGGTGGTGGCGGAGGCGGGCACGATGAGGGGAAGGGTGAAGCCGGAGCTCCCCCCCAGGTAGTCAACGGCTGTGCAGTCGACAGAGCAGGCGGCACCGGTAGAGGCGCCGTCTAGGTGATGGTGCCTCCGGAGGGTGGGCGAGGGCTCCGCCGGTAGGCTCTCCACTCCAACTGCAGCGTGTCACCCGGGTTCCTCTCGCGGACGGTGGCGCGCAGGGACACGGTGCAGCCGGCGCTGACTTCGGCCGGGTGGGAGGTGACGGAGGTGAGGTAGGGCGCCTCTCTCTGCGTGGCGTTCGAGATGGCCAGGTCGTCGAGGGTGATGAAAACGAGTGTCTTCTTGCCGTCGGCAAGCGTGACGCTTGTGGCCTGTCCCGCGTAGAGCTGGGTGCCGGCGGCGTCTAGGACCCGGGCGGTGAAGGTCCTATCGGCGCCCTCGGCGAGCAGCATCCATGCGCCGGTCCAGGGGCTCATCTTGCCCGAGAGCGTGGTGGTCTCCGGGTCCTCCCCGGGTGCGGACACCTCCAGGCGGTGGGTGAAGGCGTGACTCAGGCCGCTCTTCAAGCCACTCCGGTTGAGCTCCTCTGCTATCTGCGAATCGCTGTAATGCTTCCTGGCGAGCTTGCGAATCTCAGCGATGACCTGGAGTGGCGTCCTTCTGGATTCGGAAAACGTGGGCCGAGGCGTTTTCTTGGTGGTCATCGCTTGCCTCGTGTCCGGCGGGAGCCTTGGTGAGGGCCTTGAGTAGCACGTCGGCCAGCACGCCCAGCAGCTGGTGAGCGACGACGAGCCGCTCCTGTGCTCGGCGGTGGAGCGGATTTGGAGTCCGCCCCATGACGTGGAATTCATCCTGCTGGCGGCCAGTGCTCGCCTTTGCGTCCTTCACTGTGGGTGAATACAAGCTGACAACGTGTTAACCGGATGGCACCGTCTGGGCCTGGGGTAGAAACGCAAGCGGCCAGCTCGGCGACGGCACCACCACCCAACGCACGGCTCCGGTGCAGGTGCCAGGCCTCTCCGGCATCGTCCTCCTCTCCGTCAATGGAAATCACTCCCTGGCGGTGGGCCATGACGGAACGCTGTGGGCCTGGGGAGTCAACGGCCACGGTCAGCTGGGCGATGGTGCCGCCACCGACAAGCGCACCACTCCGGCGCGGCTCGCCAGCCTGCCTGGCGTCATCTCCATCGCCGCGGGGAATCGGTTCTCGGTGGCGGTGAGGAGTGATGGCAGCGCGTGGGCCTGGGGCTACAGCCTGGACGGACAGCTGGGTGATGGCTCCACAGCCACCGTGCGCACGACGCCCGTGCGGGTTCAGGGACTGACGGACGTCACCCGCGTCGCGGCGAGCATGCACAACGCGGTCGCGGTGAAGAAGGACGGCACGGTCTGGACCTGGGGAGGCAATCTCAGCGGCCAGTTGGGCGACGGCACCCAGCCTGGCTATACCGCCAAGAGCATCAGCCCTGTCCAGGCGCTGGACCTCCAGCTCTGAGCGGGCAGCACGACGAAGCGCGACGCTGCAAGAGGGGGAGAGGTTGTGCCCCTCGCGCGCTCGTTCGTCGCTGTCGAAGCGTGCTGGCATACTCCCCAGCGGGCCCGACTTGAGCCTGCCCCCCCCTCGCTTGATGAAAGGACGTGACGATGCGCTTGCGAGCTTGGACCGCGCTCCTGGTGCTGCTCACCGCCTGCGCTAGCGCGCCCGCCTCGCAGTCGATGCCACGGTCCCAGGCCTTCGCGTCGACTCCCACTTCGAGCCCGCGCATCCGGCTCGTTTCCGCGCCGATGGAGCCGGCACCGGATCGGTCGTGGATTGGAAAGGCGGACCTGGACAAGGCCAGGGCGCTGCTGTCTCGGGCACGCAAAGACATCGAGCCGCATCAGTGGGAACAGCTGGACCGCAAGCTCACCGCAGCGGAACGGGCCTTCGAGCGCTTCTCCCGCGCAGCGAGGACGAGCGGGCAAGCCGCTGAGGTGGCGAGGGGCGCCGAGGGCCTCGCCCAGGCTGGACGCGCAAGCGAGGCCCCTTTGGCGCTCTCCAGGGTGGGCCCGGTGCTCGTGGCCCTCGTCCTGCTCTGGCCCTCCAGCACCGCCGGGCCGGAGTCTGACAGCCATCCGCCCTGGGTCGACGCTCAACGGGTGCTCGAGGCCCGACTGCGGGACGTCTCGAACTCATTGTGGAACTCGAGGCCCAGCCTCGTGCGACGAAAGCACCGGCCCGGGAGCCGTCACCGCGAAAGCAGCCCGCGACCGCCCTCACCCAGGAAGAAGACGACCCGAGATGCAAGCCCATCCCCTTGCCGCGCCACCGTGGCGGGCATGACCCGCACAACGAATGCGCCGACAAGATGCCGGGCAACGCCTTCCCTGGTGGGGATGTGTACGTGAATGGGAAGAACTTCGACGCGCTGCAACTGGCCACGCGCACGCTCTGGGAGGTCAAAACGGATGACTTTGAGAAACAACCGCCTCGCTCGCGGCAGTTCTTGGTCGAAATGAAGTTGCCGGAAATACAGCGAGAGCGAAGGCTTGCTGCGGAATGTGGCTTTAAATTTGTCGTCGGCGTTCGTAGCGAAGCACACAAAGCAGCTCTGCTCCGAGCAGACCCCAGCCTTGACGTAGTAGTCATGAATTGGTGTTGAAATGTCAGACGCAAAAGATTCCCTCACCCTCAATGTCTATGCGCCTTCACTCATGAGTCATGATGAGCGCAGACTTGCCATCGTTCATGGGATGGAACGAGCTTTCCCTGGTTTGTACCTGGGATGGACGATGTCCAAGGAAGAAGGACTCGTCTCTTTGCCCCAACGAGATGAATGGGTCGAAAGAGAGAGAGCAGATGGGGATTTCCCGTTCCTCTGTAATGACGATGACAACCATGTCGTGACGCTAGGCGGATGGGAAATCCCGGCGGGCCGTTATCCGGGCGCCCAGCCGCAGCTTCAAATCCATGCGATGTTGCCGCTGGAGAACGCCGTTATCGCCGCTGCGGGGGGTGTATTGGCAGGTGTGGCGGAGGGTGCACAGGCTGTGTGGGGACATATAACGCCGGGAAGCGTGATGCTTGTCATTGCGGAGCAGATGGGGCCAAAGATGTATGGGCCACCAAAGCCACCACGGGGGTTGCCAGCGCTCAAGCTCCCAGACGCCATCCCCGCACCCGAGATTCCACATTGTCTCGGGTGGCTGAACTACTGGTCGGAAGCTGCCGCACGGGCCATCGGCTTTCCGGATCCCGCCCGCGACGCGGAGCTGCTTTCGCGCTCACGGCGTACCGCGACGGACGGGTGGGTTGTCCGGCTCACCGAGGCTCCGCTCGACCTGGACAACCCCGCGCACCTGGACGCGCTGACGCGGGCCTACGAGCGCTTCCCGGAGATCGGCGGGCGCTCCACCCCTTGAGGCCGGGCACGGCTCGCAGTTGCCGTGCTCAGGGCGCCGCCTTCTGGCTCACCGGGAAGGTGACGTTCCCGGGGTGACGGTACGGGGCCCCTGAGCTTCCCACAGCTTGAGAGTACAGGGGCAGCTGAGCTGCGCAGGCTTCCCCTGGGTGCCCACCACGACGCCGCCAGAACCATTGGGGGGAATGGGCGCCTCCTGCCACGCGGCATGCGCCACCTCTTCCCCGGTCGAGTCCACCAACGCCGCCCCTGCGGACGAGGTGTTTGACACCTTCGCCGCTACCCCGGTGCGCCCTCATGGAGGGCTTCTTCCTGCACGCCAACACGCACCTTCACGCGAACGACAGGCAGGGACTGGGCCAGGATTCCCAGGTCAGCCCCGACGGGATTCGAACCCGTCGGGGCAGGCTACACGGGGGAGATTTCGCGGCGGCGGAAGGGGCGCTCGACCTTCTTGTTGGCTGTGCGCTTGAGAGCCCGGGCCAGCAGCCTCCGTGTGTCGCGCGGGTCCACCACGTCATCCACCATCGCCATGGCCGCCGTGCGCTCGATGCGGATGTGCTGGCGCAGGCCGTCCGCCAGCTCCTTCTTCATGGCCTCGGCCGCCTCGGGGCTCTCCGCGCTCTGCAGCAGCTTGCGCGCCGCGATGGACACCATTCCCTCTGGGCCCATCACGCCAATCTCCGCCCCAGGCCACGCCACCAGCAGGTCCGGCTCGAAGGCCCGGCCGTTCATCACGTAATAGCCCGCCCCGTAACCCTTGCGCACCACCACCGTGAGCTTGGGCACCGTGGCGCTCGCCACCGCGTACATCATCTTCGCCCCGTGCCGGATGATTCCCTGCTGCTCCACCTTCGTGCCCACCATGAAGCCCGGCACGTCCTGTAGGAACACCAGCGGGATGTTGAAGGCATCGCACAGGTTGATGAACCGCGCCGCCTTGTCCGACGCGTTCACGTCCAGGATTCCGCCCAGGTACATCGAGTTGTTCGCCACGATGCCCACCGGCCAGCCATCGATGCGCGCCAGTCCTGTAATCAAGTTGCGCGCGAACCTCGGCTTGAGCGGGAAGAACTTCCGGTCATCCACCAGCGACAGGATGACCTTGTGCATGTCGAACGCCTGCCTCGGGCTCTCCGGTACCACCTTCAGCAGATCCTCGTCCCTCCGGTCGAACGGGTCCGACGACTGCTTGCGCGGCGGCTTGTCCTCGCAGTGCGAGGGGAAGAAGGACAGATACTCGCGGATGGCGGTGAGGCATGCCGCGTCGTCCGGGTACTCGGAGTCAGCAACCCCGGACAGCTCGTTGTGCACCTTCGAGCCTCCCAGCTCCTCCTCCGTCACCTTCTCGCCCACCACCGACTCCACCAGGTATGGGCCGCCAATGGCGATGGAGCTCGTTCCCTTCACCATGGGCACGAAGTCCGCCAGCGCCGGGATGTAGGCCGTACCCGCAGCTCCGGGGCCCACCATCGCCGCCACCTGCGGGATGACCCCGCTCATCACCACCTGCTCGCGGAAGAGGTACCCCGTGTCCGCGAAGCTCGCCAGGCGTCTCGGGTCCACCTCGCCTCCCGCCTCCAACCGCGCCCCCGCCGAGTCCACCAGCCACACCATCGGAATCCGGTTCTTCAGCGCGAGGTCCCTCAGCCTCGCCACCTTGCGCTCGCCCACCGTGCCGATGGAGCCCCCGAACACCGTGAAGTCGTAGATGGCCGCCGCCACCGGTCTGCCGTCGATCTCCCCCACGCCCGTGATGACGCCGTCCGCCGGCGAGGGCTTGCCCGGCGCCTCCTCCTCGGGGAGGTTGCCCTCCGCTCCGGCCAGCAGCCCCATCTCCTCGAAGGTGTTCTCGTCGAACAGCCGCTTCAGGCGCTCGCGGGCCGTCAGCTTTCCCTTGGCGTGCTGACGCTCGATCCGCTCCGGTCCCCCCATCCCCTCGTTGCGCCGGCGCTGCTCCTCCAGCTTCTCCACCCGATCCTTCATCTTCATGGTGTGGCCTCCCAGGAGAGTCGGGGCGATACCTTGCCAGAGCCGCGAGCACCCCCGGAAGGATAGAGTGGCGCCGTGTCTCCCATCGCCCTTCGTGTCCTCTGCCTGACCCTCGGGCTCGTCCTCGCCGGCTGCTCCGAGCCCTCCACGGAGCTCCGGCGCGCCGCCCGCGTGGAGGGCAGCGTGGCGCCGTCGGGCCCCGCCCGGGGCAATGCCTACCTGTTCCTGTTTTCTCCCGGCGAAGCGCCTCCGGAGCAGCGTGGGGTGCCGAGGTACGTGACCGCCGTGCCCGAGGTGCGCCTCGCGGCCGGGGACGCGCGCTTCCGCTTCTCCGAGGTGGGCCCCGACGTGTACCGGCTGTGGGGGTTCCTCGATGCCAATGGCGACGCGGACCTGACCGTCGACGTGCTCGCGCAGCCAGGGGCGGGCGATCAGGTGCCCGAGTCCTCGGTCGAGCTGAACGTCCAGCCGGGGCAGGTGCTGACGGCGGACCTCGCGCTGTCTCGCGGCGTGCGCCGTCCGCTTCCCGCGTTCCAGGTCGTGGAGCAGGGGGAGGGGGGCGTGCTGTCCCTGACGGACTCGGCCACGGCGATCACCTCGTTCTCCGTGAGGAGCGAGGGCTTCGGGTTGCTGCGCGGCGAGGAGCCCCGGTTCTTCGTCCGGCTCGCGGACACCAATGGGGACGGGACTCCAGATGACGTGAACGGGGATGGCGTGTTCGACCTGTGGCCCCAGTTCTTCCTGCGCTTCGTGCCTCGGCCCGGTCAGACCGTGCCGCTCGACAGCCAGGGGCGGCCCGCGCAGGTCCTCGTGCCGCTGCTGCCCAATCCGGCTCCGTTCCTTGGCGCCCTGCAGGGGGACCCGAGCCGGGAGATCGCCGCCGAGCTGCTGCAACTCTTCGTCATCCCGCTCGCCCAGGCCGTCACCGAGGAGCCCGGGCGGGGCAGGGTGGTGACCACGCTCGGGGCCATCCCCGTGGGCGAGTACGAGCTGTGGTGCGTGAACGACGAGGGGAGCTTCTGGTTCGTTCCCAACGATCTGGGACGGCGAGCGATGGAACCCGTGTCGGGCCAGGCGCTGCGGTTCCGCGTGCGTCACGCCGACACCGCGGATGCCGGAGCGGGCTCACCGTAGAGGGAGCGAGGGAGTAGCGGCGCGGCCTCGGGCGGACCGTTCTTGCGAGCCACGCGCCCCATGCGCATTTGCAGCGCAAGCGGGTCGAGGGGGAGCGGTGATGGTGTCGAGGGGCGGGTGGGGGAAGTGGGCGCGTGTGGGCCTGTACGCGGGGGCCTGGTTGTTCGCGGGGTGTCGTGTGGTGGACGTGGGGGAGGTGCCCGCCGAGGTTCCCTCGTCGGTCCCGTCGGCTCCTTCGGAGGATGTCTCTGCACCACCCGTGGAGCCACCGCCCCCGCTCGTCGAGCCTCCGCCCGTCGAGCCGGATCCGCCTGGCCCGGGCGGGAGCATGCCGCCTCCGGCCGAGCCGAAGCGTGAGCGGAGCGCCTGGTGGCGAGCCTCGTTCCACGCGGGCGTGTCGCCGCGAGGGCTCGCGGTGGGTGACTTCAATGGCGACGGTGCGGTGGACGTCGCCGTCAACGCGAGTGGCCGCAACTTCACGAGCCAGTACGTGAGCCGTGTCGGCGAGTTCCTCCTGTTGCTCAATGACGGGCGCGGAGGTCTCGGCAAGGTCACTGCGTTGCGAGACGTCCGGGGTGCGATGGGCCGTATCGCGGCTGGTGACGCGGATGGCGATGGCGATCTGGACGTGTTGGTGGGGACTCGCGGCGGGGCGCAGTTGCTGCTCGGGGAGGGGAACGGCTCCTTCGCGGTGAAGCCCTTCTCCTTTGGCGAGGGGGTCGTCTCCAGCCTGGGCTTCTGGAGCGGAGGCGCGGGTTCCCCTTTCCTGTGGGTGCTCGGTAACGAAGCCTCCGACGAGGGGCCCGGGAGCCTCGCCGGATTCAGTCTGCTGCGGCCCCGGGGAGACGGGGGCTTCGAGGCCTCGTTCCTCCAGTGGGAGGACGGAGGGGATGTGGTCTACATGCTGGACTCCGGCCTGGAGGCCGCGGTCGCGGACTACAACGAGGATGGCTTCGCGGATGTCGCGTTCAACGCCACCCTGGAGCATGGGCACAATGCCCACCTCTTCCTCGGAGACGCCATGGGCCGGGTCCGGGCCGCGGGGCTCGCGCTCTGGAGTGGTTTCGTCCGTCACCTGTACACTACGGACTTCAACCGCGATGGGCACGCGGATCTGCTCGCGGCAACCGCTACCCGGGCCTCGGTGTTCCTGGGCGATGGCCAGGGGGGGTTCTCCCTGGCTTCCACGGTGTTTCTCGAGCCCGATGCGACCGACGTCGCCGTGGTGCACCTCGACACCGATGGCCTTCCCGACGTGGTGGCCCTGCACGGCACGGGGGGCGCGGTGACCCTCCTGCGGGGGAAGGGAGATGGAACGCTCGTGTCGCGTGGCCAGTTGTCGGTGGGCCGGGCTCCGAGCGCCGCCGCCACGGCGGACCTGGATGGCGATGGCACGCCGGAGCTGCTGGTGGCCGAGGCGGACGACAACACGGTGTCCGTGTACGCCATCCCGGACGAGCTCGTCCGCGAACCGCTCGTCCCCTTCGCGTGCCCCCTGGCTTCCAGGCCCGGTGGCTCCTCCACGCTCCCGTCCGTGTCTCCGCTGGCGACGGTGGAGACAGGGGTGGTGAGCACGGACGTGGCGATGGGGGACTTCGATGCGGATGGGCGCCAGGATGTGGCGCTCGCGCTGCCGGAGAAAGGGGTCCGGCTGGTGCTGAACGCGGGGAACGGCACCTTCATGACCCGGGACGTCGCCTCACACCGCGAGGCGCGTGGAATCGTCGCGGGCGACTTCGACGGCGATGGCCGGACCGATCTCGCGGGTGCCTTCCGGCGTCTGGATGCTCCACCGGACACCTGGTATGGGCCTTCCGTGGGGGTGCTGTGGAACGACACGACGGCCCCCTTCGAGCGGGAGCTACCGCTCTGGGCCTTGGAGTATGTGGGGTACCACCTGGCCGCCGACTTCAATCGCGATGGGCGCATGGACCTCGTGGTCGCCGTCCCGGGGTACTGCCTCGGCACGGTGTTGCGCTTCACGAACCAGGGGGACGGCACGTTCCGCGGGGCTCGCCTGGAGGATTACAACCCCGAGCCGGATGACAGCTGCGCGGGTGTGGGAGCTCCGCTCGCCGCGGACTTCAATGGCGATGGCACGTTGGATCTCATCCACACGACGCTGGGCATCAACCTCAACCCCACCGCAGCGGATGGCTCCACGCTCCGGGGACACGGCTTCGCGTATCAGTTTTCCGCCGAGGAACTGCTCGGTGTCACGGATGCCGATGGTGATGGACGGATGGACCTGGTGCAGGCGGCGTCGCGCAACGGCGGCGTGGTGCTGTACCCCGGTGATGGGCACGGGTCGCTTGGGGCCGCCTTTCCGTGCGCGCCTCCCGTGGGAGACAAGACGCTCGCGCTGACGGACCTGGATGCTGATGGCGTTTCGGATTTCGTCGGTGTGTCCCAGGACAACACCACGCTGTGGGTGGCGCTCGGGACGGGCGGCGGCAACTGGGGCCGGGCGCGGCGCTACGAGCCAGGCGGACAGGTGGAGTGGGTCCGGCCCGTGAACCTGCTCGGAGACGCGCGCCCCGAGCTCGCCGTGATGCTGCGCTCGGGGCGGTTGGTGGTGTTCCCCACGCCGGAGTCATAGCCCCCCGCGCGGGGAGTGGCTCAACGGCGGACCAGGCCGCCGAGGAAGCCCAGCACCGCGAACGGCACCACCACCGGCAGGACGCGCCGGGCGCGGTAGCTCCAGAAGTCGACGCGGTCCCCGAGCATCTTCAGGAACCAGTGGCTCGGGTAGTGGTCCGGGTAGCTGTAGGCGAACCTACGGATCGCACCGGAGAGGCCGCGCAGCGGGACGGCGGTGCCGAAGACCGGCGGCATGGTCTTGTTGGGGCGGCCGTGCATGGGTGAGGTCGGCTCACCCGGCTGGCGCTCCGGTGGGAAGCGCGTGTTCGGCCACGGCTGGGGGTTCTCCCGCATCATCGGGACACCCGGCCGGCGGGACGGGTCGAGGTCGACGCCCCAGTAGTCCGGTCTCGTCACGGGCTGAAGGGACTGGTACCCGGACCGCTTCTGGATTCTCTCCGGAGTGCTCAGCTCTGGCGTGGGATTCATCGGGGTCTCCGTCCTAGTGAAGGGTTCCGTTGGGGAAGAGCGCCACCTTGATGCAGCCGTCACGCTTCTGGGCGAACGTGTGGTAGCCGAGGGAGGCCTGCTCCAGCGGCAGGCGGTGGGTGAAGACCTTCTTCGGTTGGATCCGCCCGGCCCGGACGTGCTCGAGCAGGTGCGGCATGTAGCGCTTCACGCTGGCCTGGCCGGTGCGCATCGTCTGCGCCTTGTTCATGAAGGTGCCGATGTCGACGCCGTTGAACGGTGGGCCATAGCCGCCAATGAGGGAGATCGTCCCGGCCTTGCGCGTGGCGTGGATGGCGAAGTTGATGGCCTGTGGAGACCCGGCCTCCAGCTTCCCGTAGACGCCGAGCACGCGATGCACGGGCGAGCCCGCCGCCTCGCAGCCGACCGCGTCGATGGTGGCATCGGCGCCGCGGCCCTCCGTCATTCCCTTCACCGTGGTGACGAGATCGAGGTCCTTGAAGTTGAGCGTCTCGACGCCGAACCAGTTCCTCGCGAACTCGAGGCGGTAGTCGATGTGGTCCACGGCGATGACGCGGCCGGCGCCCATCGCCCAGGCCGACCACATCGCGAACAGGCCGACCGGGCCACACCCGAGGACCAGGACGGTCTCGCCCCCCTTGAGGTCGCACATCTCGGCGGCCTGGTAGCCGGTGGAGAACGCATCCGTGATGGGCAGGGCGTCGAGGTCCTCGACGTCATCGGGGATCTTCTCGGCGTCCACTCCAATGAAGGGAACGCGGACGTATTCGGCCTGGCCGCCGTCGTAGCCTCCCATGGTGTGCGAGTAGCCGTAGATACCGGTCCCCGCGTCGGTTGCTGGGTTGGTGCTGTCACAGCACGCGGTGAGGCCGCGGGTGCAGTAGTAGCAGCCGCCACAGAAGATCTGGAACGGCAGCATCACCCGGTCGCCCTTCTTGATGCCCTGGGCCCCGGGGCCGACCTCCTCCACGATGCCCGTGAACTCGTGGCCGAACGTGAACCCGATGCGGGTGTCCGGCATGAGCCCGTGCAACAGGTGGAGGTCGGAGCCACAGATCGCCGCGCTCGTCACGCGGACGATGCCGTCCTGGGGATGCTCGATCTTCGGATCGGGCTTCTCACGCACCGCGACCCGGTACGGTCCTTCATAGGTTAGAGCTTTCATGCTCCGGACGTTGTGCACGTCACCGTCGGGCGCCACCGCCTACCCACCGTGAAGCAGGCGAGGAGGCTTGCGAAAGATTGGTGACGAGGGGCGGGTAGGGGACCAAACCCCCCGAGGGTCACACGGAGAGCCGGCGGACCCAGTCGAAATACGTGGCGCGCGGGTCCTCCAACGGATTGCGGAACAGGGCCCGCAGGTCCGCCTTGTCCACCTGATCTCCGTCGAAGCCCCGGTACAGCGCGTCTCCGAGCAGGTACCCCAGCGCGTGGCTGACGCCGTGGAAGAGCCGGTCCTTGCGCAGGGGCAGCAGCTTCACCGCCTCGTCGGGCACCTCCACCTCCGCCGCCTTGTGTGCAAGCACGAACGCGGCGATCTGCCGCTCCACGCCTCGTGCCTGGGCGAAGCGCAGTGCCCACTCGCCCGGGCCCAGGCAGCTGCGCCGCGGGTTCACCAGCTTCGAGCCGAAGAACCCCAGCGCCTCCTCCAGGCACCGCGCGTAGAACGCGTCCGAGGCCCGCCGCGGAGAATCCATCGCGTCTCCCACCGCGCAGTGCCGCACGAAGTGCGCCGCCTCCTCGGCCGCGTGGTTCAGCGACAGCGAGGCCAGGTACGCCGTCCGCGCCCGGGGGATGTAGCAGCTCTCCCGCGACAGGATGTGCCGCCGCAGTTGCAGCAGCTCGCCCTGCGTGAAGCGGCCCCGCTGCTGGATGCGCACCAGCGCGTCCTCGTCCGCCGCCGTCACCACCTCCACCTCGTCCAGTGCCCGGCCCACCGGTACTCCCGCCAGCCGCCCGATGAGGCTCGCCATCTCCCGGAAGCGCTCCGCCGCGCTCCGCTCCCGCAGCGGCGAGTCCCCGGACTCCGCCTCCAGGTAGTCCAGGAAGCTCTGCTGGCACACCACCGGCGAGGCGTTCAGCAGGCACAGCGAGCCGTCCGGCAGCTCCACCGCCTGCGCCGCGCCCGCCTTGCCCTCGCGCGCCAGCCGCCAGTACACGCCCTCGGCGTTCTGGTACACCACGAGCCCGCGCAGCCCGTGCCCCTCGCCCAGTGCCCGCTCCACCTGCGCCGGGAGATGGCAGGGCGCCACGTGGTACTGGCCCACCAGCACCATCACCCGCGGCCGATCCTCCGCCCGCACCGCCCGGGCGATCCGCTCCGCCGCGTACGCGTCCCGCAGCTCCAGGGAGCGCTCGCCCTGCGCCCGCCGGTCGATGCCCACCACCTGCAGCCGATGACGCTTCGCGTAAGCCAGCAGCGAGCGCAGGCCCGACCAGGCCCCGTTCCCCTGGCCCACGCCATGGCCCAGGCGGGCGAGCAGCGAGCGCTCCGCGAGGCGGCCCGCCAGATATGCCTCCACCGCTGACTGGTGACGGCCCTCCACGCACTCGAGCGCGAGCACCACGCGGCGGCCCGCCTCACGCGTGCCCTCGACGAGCTCCAGGTACGTCTCCTGTGCCAGCGGCAGCGTGTGGTAGTCGCCCACGTACACCACGTCCGCCGCCTGCACCTGCTGGGACACCGCCGAGGCGGGCAGCACCCTCCGATACTCCGAGGTGCGCCGGCGGTAGCGGGCCTCATAGGCCCGGAAGGCCACCGACTGCCCCTCGATGGCCCGGGCGATCTGGGCTTTCTGGCGGCGGAACAGGGCGAGGTGGAGAGCGAGCGACGCGCGCATGGACGGTCACAACTCGCACGCGCCCGCCACCCCGGCAAAAATTCGGCGGCCGGGCCCACCCCCCTTCCTTGACGTACCGAACCCCTCGGAGGAGCATCCGGATTACCCGTGAAGTCCGCACTCCCGAGCCCCCCCACCATCCTCGTCGCGCTGGTGCTCCTCGCGGCGTTGCCTGTTTCCGCCCAGGAGCAGTCGACCCTGCTCCACACCGCGCCCGCCCAGGCGGAGCCCGGGGCGACGCTGGTGGTCGACGGCGTGCTCACCGGGACCCAGCGCATCCAGCGCGTCGTCATCCGCTACCGGGGACCCGGCGAGCCCTATACGGAAGCGCCCATGGAGTTGCAGTACGGCGATCTCTACCGGGGTGTCATCCCCGGGACGAACGTCGCGCCGCCCGGCGTCGAGTACTACATGGAGGGCTACACCCCCGACGGGGACCGCGTGCCTCTCTTCAAGAGCGCCACCCGCCCGGTCCGCGTCATCGTCGTGGGGCAGGTGCCCTCCACGCGAACCCCGCTCACCACGTCCCGGCCCGCTCCGGAGCCGGCTCCCACGCCGCGTGCCGCTGCCTCGGCCGCGTCTGCCCGGACCTCCGAGCCGGAGCCCGTTTCCCGCAGAGCCGAGTCCACCCGGAGGGGTCAGCCGGCGCAGAAGGCCGAGCCGGCGCAGAAGGCGGAACCGGCTCCGAAGGCCGAGACCCGGGCCGAGCCGACCCGGAAGGCCACGTCTTCCGATGACGCCATGGCGGCACTGTCCGCCGACCTGCCCCCGGACCCGGAGAATGCCTCCTCGCGCTCGGCCCTCGCACGGTCCTCGCGGCCAGCCGAGCCCACCGAGCCCCCGCCCGAGCGCTCCGCGCTGGAGGAGGACCTGGCCCTCTACACCGCCGAGGACACCCTGGCGCTCGCCACCCGGCACGAGGAGTCGGTGAAGAAGGTGCCCGCCATCGGCGCCTCCTTCGGGCGCGAGCAGATCCGCGCGCTCGGGGCCCGCACGGTGGCGGACGTGCTGGACGTGGTGCCCGGCCTCACCATCAGCCGCGACGTGCAGGGCTTCCACCGCGTCGCCATCCGCGGCCTGCGCAATGACGCCGAGGTGCTCTTCCTCCTCAATGGCCAGCGCCTCAACAACTTCTTCGATGGCAAGGCGCTGATGAACCTGCCGGTGGAGAACCTCGAGCGCATCGAGGTCATCCGTGGGCCCGGCTCGGCGCTGTACGGCGCTGGCGCCTTCCTCGCCGTGGTGAACCTCGTCACCTGGCGGAACGAGGGCTTCCTCGCGGCCGTCTCCGGTGGCGGCTTTCCCGCGCTCGACGACCGGTTGGCCACCTCCTTCGATGGTCACGCCTCCGGGGCCCACTCCTTCGGCGGTTTCAAGCTCTTCGGTGACGCGGACGTCTGGTACCAGCAGGGGGACTCTTCCCCCATCGAGACGGACGCGCTCGACGCGGAGACGCTCGCCCAGAAGATGCGCGACCCGTTGGATCCCGTCGGCTACACCCAGGACAGACGCTTCCTGCTCAACCTGGGCCTGGGGGCCGAGCTCGACGTGGCGCCCAAGGGGCACCTCAACGTCTCCGCGCGGCTGATCTCCGAGGACCGCGATGCCCTGATGGGCCTCTTCGACACCGCGGGCCCGGGTTCGCGCCTGGGGTGGCAGGTGTTCCTCGGCGACGTCACCTACGAGCACGAGCTGAACGAGCAGGTGCGGCTGCGCGCGCGCCTCTACGGGGACCAGCAGCACACGGATCGGCTCTTCCACATCGGCCCGAACGACTTCCGCACCGGCCCCGACGACAACCAGCTCTTCCCCGAGGGCATGCAGGAGCAGACCCGCGTCACCGTGCGCACGATCGGCGTCAGCGTGGACTCGGACATCTCCCTGTTCGAGGGCAACCGGCTCTCGGTGGGGGCCGTGGGCGAGCTGCAGATGCTGGGCGACTACAGCTACGCGACGAACTACACCCTCGACAGCCGGCGCCGTGCCGAGCTGACCACGCCCGAGGGGCTGGTGGACATCCTCGAGCTCGCCGATGGCGCGGCCGCGCGGCGCCTGTCGCTGGGCGCCTTCGCGCAGGACCAGTGGACGGTGGTGGAGCCGCTCACGCTCACCCTCGGCGTGCGCGTGGACGCCACCCAGCTGCCCACCGTCGACGACTCCAACCTCATCACCGGCACCCACCTGGTGCCCACCATCAACCCGCGCGTGGGGCTCGTCTTCTCCGCCACGGACTCGCTCGTCCTCAAGCTGCTCTACGGCCGCGCCTTCCGTCCGCCCACGCTCCAGGAGCTGGTGGAGACCATCCCGGACACGGACTACAACCAGGGCCGCTTCGAGGGAAACGCGGACCTGAAGCCCGCCGTGGTGAACACCTTCGAGGTCGGCGCGGATCTCGTCCAGGCCGCGGGTGATGCGCGCGTGCGTCTGCGCACCAACGCCTTCCTCGAGAGCTTCTCCAACCCCATCATGGCCGTGGACATCTCGGGCAACATCGTCCCGGTGCGCAACCGCGAGCTGGGCGTGCTCGTCTACGGCGTGGAGGGCGAGGCCCGGCTGGAGGCCTCCAAGCGCGCCAACGCGTGGGTGAACGCCAGCCTCTTCCGCGCCGAGGACCAGGAGCTGCCCACCAACCACAAGTACCTCACCGACATCCCCCAGGCGCGCTTCAACGCGGGCGTGTCCATGCCCATCGGTGACTTCATCAACTTCGATCTCGTGGTGCGCGCCGGTGCCGAGCGGCGCAACAACACCCGCAGCGTGCTGGAGCTCATCCGCCGCTACAAGATTCCCTCCTACAGCCTCATCACCGCGCAACTGCGCACCGAGCCCATCGCCGACCGCTTCGAGCTGGCCGTGGTGGTGCACAACGTCTTCGACTCCGACCTGCGCGACGACGTCCCCCGCCCGGACCGCATGTCCGGCCTGCTGCCACGCGAGGGCGTCTCCGCCTTCCTCACCCTGAGGGCCCGCAACTGATGTCCCGCACGCTCACCGCCGCCGTTCTCGCCGTGGCCCTCGCGCCGGGTCTCGGCTGCATGCAGTTCAACGACCAGTGCCAGCCGCTGGTGGACGATCCGAACTCCATCGTCGGCTACCTGGCCCAGGACGTCTTCCTCGACAAGCCCTTCACCCGGCACGACAACAACGCGCTCGGCCAGCTCGCCGCGGACGCCTTCCTCCACGCGGAGGACGGCTCCAAGGCCCCCGCCGAGCTCGGCATCGTCAACGGGGGCTCGCTGCGCGCCGAGGGCCTGTGCGTCACCCGCACCTCCGTGCCCAGGGGCCCCCTGAAGAACGGCCTGCTGCACGAGATCCTCCTCTTCGAGAACGCCGTCATCACGGTGGACCTCACCGAGAAGCAGCTGGTGGACATGTTCGAGCACTCGGTGGAGGCGCTGTCCCCGGAGGAGCAGCCCATCGTCTCGCCGGACGGCGCCTTCCTGCACGTGTCCGAGGGCACCACGGTGCGCGTGGACTGCTCGCGCCCCATGGGCCAGCGCGTGGTGGGGCTCAAGGTGAAGGACCGCACGGTGCCGCTGCCGCCGCGCGCGGATCCTTCCATCCGCTACCGCGTGGCCATGGCCGAGTTCCTCCTCGGAGGAGGGGACGGGTACGGCGTCATCTTCAAGGACGCGGGCAAGGACCTGTCACGCAACCCCGTCACGGCGAGCGCGACGGACGGCAAGGCCACGGACGCCAACCTCACCGAGGCCTATCTGCGGAAGAACCACGCCACGGACAAACAGCCTCTGGAGGAGGCTGAGCGGATCGTCTTCGTCAATTGCGCCCGGCCGGGCCGGCCCGTGGTGCAGTAGGCCGGCGGCGCGTGGCGCGCACGCTTCAGGACTGCGAATCTCCCGAGCCGTCTGGCCGCGAGGGCGTCGGCCCGAACACGTCATTGGGCGACGGCATCTTGCGCAGCTCGGCCCGAGCTACCTTCCATGCCTGCTGGACGATCCACGAGAGCGAGCGATCCTGCCGCGTCGCCTCGCGCTGGATTTCGTCCAACATGTCCTCGGGGAAATAGAGGCTCTGCTTTCGATGATCGGTTGCGGCCATGAGGGCTAGGACCTTCCTTCCTCGCGAGGGTCCTGCCGCTCGTCGCCCGTGACGTCGTTCACGGCGGGGAACGACTTGATACGATCGCGAGCGATCTTCCAGGCCTGCTGCACGACCCACGAGAGCGAGCGGTCCTGGCGATTGGCCTCCTCCTGGATCTCCTTGAGCATCTCCTCGGGGAAGTACAGGGACTGCTTGCGCTTGTCGGTGCCTGCCATACCTGGGTCTCCGGAGCGGATACGAGGTGACGACCTGAACACACCGGTGCCGTTATCCGACAGTCTCCCTGACGGGTCAACGGTTTCGGAGTGCTCACACAGCGTATGCACCCGGACTGACGCCGTCTGGGAAAAAAACCCGCAAAAGGGAAAGCCCCGGGTCCTCATGGCGAGAACCCGGGGCTTTCCGGAAAGAAGGACCGCCAGGACTGATCCCGGCGGCCCCGTGGGCCCAGAGGGGGAGGGGGGGGACCCCTAGGCCCAACTCCGTCAAAAATCCACGTTCAGAACATTTTGCGTCGCGCGACCATTTCCCCCCACCATCTTTTCCCCGACCCTCCCGACCCTCGCGACCTCCGTGACGATCATAAGAATCGTCTTGCGCCCCTTCAACCGGCTGCATCCGGTGTAACCCGACTCGCTCGATTCTGATTCCTTCCCCTGTTCAATGCCCTCCACTGGTGAAACGAGCGTCCTTTTCTCGACGGCCCTGGAGCGCACCTACCGGCAGCTGGGGCTGGTGGGGGGCTCGGTGCTGCTGGCCGTCTCGGGGGGCGCGGACTCGTCCGCGCTGCTCGTGGGCACCGCGCGGGTGCGCGAGTCCCTCTCCTTGAGGGTGGAGGTGGCCACGCTCGACCATGGCCTGCGGCCCGAGGCCCGGGGAGAGGTGGAGGCGGTCGCCCGGCTGGCCGCCCATTGGGGGCTGCCCTGCCATGTGCGCCGGTTGAACCTGTCGCCGGGCTCCGGCGTGGAGGCGCGGGCGCGCGAGGCCCGCTACTCGGCGCTGGAGACCCTGCGGCGGGAGTTGGGGCTCCAAGTAGTTGCCACCGCGCACACGGCGTCCGACCAGGCGGAGACGCTCCTCATGCGGTTGGTGCGGGGCACCGCCCTCCGGGGCGCTGTCGGCATCCACAGGGTACGTCCGTTCCTCGTCCGCCCGCTCATCGAGCGTACGCGGGAGGAGGTGGAGGCCTTCCTGGCCGAGCAGGGAATCTCCTTCGTCATGGATCCCATGAACGTGGACCCCGCGTTCCTGCGCACCCGCATCCGATATGAGGTGCTGCCCGTGCTGGTGCGCGCCGCGGGCTTCCCCGTGGTACCGCACCTGGCCACCTTCGCCCGCCTGGCCGCCGAGGACGAGGCCCTGCTGGGCGAGCTGGCCGACGGCGCCCGGGTCCGGCTCACCCTGCCGGATGGGAGCCTGGACGCGGTGGGGGTGCGCGCCCTGGAGCCGCCCCTGCGACGCCGGGTGCTGGCCCGCCTGCTGACCGAGGCGGGGGCGACGGTGGACGATGCCTCCCTCGCCCGGGCGCTGAGCGCGGTGGAGACGGGCCGGCCGGTGACGCTGGGCGGAGGCCACGAGCCCGGCGGCCTTCAGCTCCACACGGCGGGCGGGCGCGTGCGCTGCGTGCGCCGGGGTGGGAGCACTCCACCTCCTCCGGAGCTGGTACTGGCGGGGGAGGGGGCCTCGGGACTCCAGGAGGGAACGGGCTGGCGCTTCACCGTGGCGGCGGTCGCTCCGCCCCCAGGAACCCTGGGCCTGTCGCTGCCGGAGGAGACGCGCTGGCCCCTCACCGTGCGGACGCGGCGGCCCGGCGACCGGGTCCGAGGGCCCGCCGGCTCGCGCAAGCTGCAGGATGTGCTGGTGGACCGGCGCATTCCCGGCGAGCGCCGCGACTCGCTGCCCGTGGTGACGGACGCCGAGGGGCTCGTCCTCTGGATTCCAGGGGTCTGGAATTCCACACCCTCGCGGGCTGTACGCCTCTTTCTGTGGGCCTCGCCTCCAGTCCCGGGCATGCTCGGGACGACTCCGTTATAGAGTCGACCACCGCGGAGGATGTGGGGGGGTGGAACCCCCAAAATAGTTGAGGCGTTTTTGCTGTTGCTGATACCGTCCGACAAACGGGTCACACACCCGGTGTCGTGACAAACGGTCGAAATGCTAGGCCTTTTTGACCGTGCCCTCATCCTGCCGAGCACCGAAAGGGCAGCTGACACGTGCGTTCGACTTACAAGACCATCGGCCTCTGGGTCATCCTGATCGTCCTCTTCGTCGCCTTCTACAACTTCTTCTCCACGAGCAACGACCAGGTCCAGGAACCGACGTTCACGCAGTTCCTCGCCAAGGTAGAGGACAAGAAGGTCCGGGCCGTCTCGGTCAAGGGGAACACCTACTCGGGTGTCTACACCGACACCGAGGAGAAGTTCCGGACCACCGGCCCCGAGGCCGACGCCACCGTTCTCGAGCAGCTGCGCAAGAACAACGTGGACGTGAAGTACGAGCGGGAGGAGCAGAACAGCCTCTGGCTCACCATCCTCGGCCAGTGGATGCCGGTCGTCTTCCTGTTCCTCTTCTTCATCTTCTTCATGCGCCAGCTCCAGGGTGGGAGCGGCAAGGCGATGACCTTCGGCAAGTCGAAGGCGCGGCTCCTCAATGAGAGCCACAACAAGGTCACGTTCGCGGACGTGGCCGGCGCCGACGAGTGCAAGGAGGAGCTCGAGGAGATCGTCGCCTTCCTCAAGGATCCCAAGAAGTTCACCAAGCTGGGCGGCCGCATCCCCAAGGGCGTGCTGATGATGGGCCCTCCGGGTACCGGCAAGACGCTGCTGGCCCGTGCCGTGGCCGGTGAGGCCGGCGTGCCCTTCTTCTCCATCTCCGGCTCGGACTTCGTGGAGATGTTCGTGGGCGTCGGCGCCAGCCGCGTGCGCGATCTGTTCGAGCAGGGCAAGAAGAACGCCCCCTGCATCATCTTCATCGACGAGATCGACGCCGTGGGCCGTCACCGTGGCGCGGGCCTCGGCGGTGGTCATGACGAGCGCGAGCAGACGCTCAACCAGCTGCTGGTGGAGATGGACGGCTTCGAGTCCAACGAGGGCGTCATCCTCATCGCCGCCACCAACCGTCCGGACGTGTTGGATCCCGCGCTGCAGCGCCCGGGCCGCTTCGACCGCCGCATCGTGGTGCCGCGCCCCGACCTGAAGGGCCGCCTGGGCGTGCTCAAGGTGCACACCCGCCGCGTGCCGCTGGCTCCGGAAGTGGACCTCGAGGTCATCGCCCGCGGAACTCCGGGCATGACGGGCGCGGACCTGGAGAACCTGGTCAACGAGTCGGCCCTCATGGCCGCGCGTCAGAACAAGGAGCGCGTGGACCTGAGCGACTTCGAGCAGGCCAAGGACAAGGTCTTCATGGGCCCCGAGCGCAAGTCCATGATCATGACCGAGAAGGAGAAGAAGAACACGGCCGTCCACGAGGCGGGCCATGCTCTCATCGCCAAGCTGCTGCCCGGCTGCGATCCCCTCCACAAGGTCACCATCATCCCGCGCGGCCAGGCCCTGGGTCTCACCTGGAGCCTGCCCACCGAGGACAAGGTCAACGGGTACAAGAAGCAGATCCTCGATCAGATCACCATGGCCATGGGCGGCCGCATCGCCGAGGAGCTGATCTTCAACGAGATGAGCTCGGGTGCGTCCAACGACATCGAGCGTGCGACCGAGACGGCGCGCGCCATGGTGTGCCGCTGGGGCATGAGCGACAAGCTGGGGCCCCTGGCCTTCGGCAAGAGCGACGGTGAGGTGTTCCTGGGCCGCGACTTCAACTCGGCCAAGGACTACTCCGAGGACACCGCGCGGCAGATCGACGCCGAGGTGCGCGGCATCGTCATGGGCTGCTACGAGAAGGGCAAGGCGCTGCTGACCGAGCACCTCGAGGGCCTCAAGCGCGTGGCCGATGCGCTGGTGGAGTACGAGACGCTGGACGCCGAGGACGTCAACATCCTCCTCCAGGGTGGCCAGCTCACCCGCGAGCGCCCGCCTCCCCGCGTCGTGGCTCCGCCCACCAAGTCCACCGAGAAGAAGGACAAGCGGAAGATCCTCGACGCGCTCGATGGCATCCCCAACATGGAGCCGAACAAGGCGTAGCCTGAGCCGCGCTTGCGTGTAGAACCCGGGCCCTCTCCACTCTCGTGGGGAGGGCCCTTCTGCTTTCCGAGTCCCCGGAGCCGACCCGACATGATTCGCGCCCGCCCCGTCCGCGCCGACCGTCCCGCCGACCTCGAGCCGGCCCTGCTTCGCATGGGGCTGCCTGCTTCCGCTCGCGAGCACCTGCTCGGGACGCTGCCCGCGCTGCACGTGCTGCTCACTGGCCTGGAGCGCGAGCAGGGCCGCTTCCTCTCCGGCCTCTCCGCGTCCCCGGTGGCCGCCGGGCGCGAGGCGTACCCCTCCTGGGTGGCGGGCGACGAGCGCACGCGCCCCGGCACCGGGCTCCTCTCCGGACGCAAGGAGCAGTTCGAGCGCGTGGTGTCCGAGGCGAAGGTCCGGCCGGAGCTGGCCGGACTGGGCACGGCGCTGGCTCGCGTGCTGGAGGCCCCGGCTCCACCCGCATCACTGGTGCTGGGGGGACGCACCTTCACCTTCGGGACGCGCACCTACGTCATGGGCGTGGTGAATGTAACTCCGGACAGCTTCTCGGACGGTGGACGCTACTTCGACACCGAGCGGGCCATCGCGCATGGGCTGCGGTTGGCCGAGGCGGGCGCGGACATCCTGGACGTGGGCGGTGAGTCCACCCGGCCCGGCTCTCCGCCCGTGCCCGCCGAGGAGGAGGTGGCCCGCATCGTCCCCGTCATCCAGGGCCTGCGCGCCCGCACGGAGGTGCCCATCTCCGTGGACACCACCAAGGCGGCGGTGGCCCGCGAGGCGCTCAAGGCCGGCGCGGTGCTCGTCAACGACATCAGTGGCTTTCTCTTCGATCCGGAGCTGCCCCGTGTGACCGCCGAGGCGGGCGCGGCCTGTTGCGTGATGCATATCCAGGGCACCCCCGAGACGATGCAGAAGGACCCCCACTACGAGGACGTGGTGGACGAGGTGCTGGCCTTCCTGGAGGACAGCGTGGCGCGGGCGGTGGCCGCGGGCGTGCCGCGCGAGCGTGTGCTGGTGGATCCGGGCATCGGCTTCGGCAAGACGCTCGGGCACAACCTCTTCCTGCTGCGGCGGCTGGGGGAGCTGCGCGTGCTGGGGCTGCCGGTGCTGGTGGGCACCAGCCGGAAGTCCTTCCTCGGGAAGCTGGCGGGGGGGAAGCCGGCGAACGAGCGTCTGGCGGCGACATTGGGCTCCGTGGCCGTGGTCGCCGCGGCGGGGGACGCCGACTTCGTGCGCGTGCACGACGTGGCCGAGGTGCGGGACGCACTCGCCGTCGCGGATGCCGTGCGCGCGGCGGGGGAGGGCGGGTCTCTCTACCTGGGGGGAAAAGTACGAGACTGAGGGAGTGGCCCCCTCAGGGCGGATGTGCGCTCCGGGACGACCGACCACGGGGCGAGACGGCCTGATTGGCCGCAAGCTTGTTTAGGGGGCTCGTACTCCCTAGCTTCGGGCACTGTGGAGGGCAGGGTATAAGCCCTCGGCGTCGGAGGTTCCGGCTTCAGGCCGGCCCAGGGATAGGGAAAGGTGAGCGGCACACCATGGCTTACAGGATGAACATGCCCCCGAAGGAAGAGCGGGCGTCGCAGAGACTGTTCGGCACGGACGGCGTCCGGGGCGTCGCCAACGTGTACCCGATGACGGCGGAGGTCGCGATGCAGCTCGGACGAGCGCTCGCGCACCTCATCCGCAACGGGCCCCACCGTCACCGCGTCATCATCGGCAAGGACACGCGGCTGTCCGGCTACATGCTCGAGCAGGCGCTCGCCGCCGGCATCATCTCCATGGGCGTGGATGTGGACCTGGTGGGTCCTCTGCCCACACCGGGCATCGCCAACCTCACCACCTCGATGCGCGCCGACGCCGGCGCCGTCATCTCCGCCTCCCACAACCCGTACCAGGACAACGGCATCAAGTTCTTCTGGCGCGACGGCTTCAAGCTGCCGGACGAGACGGAGGCCAAGATTGAGGAGCTGGTGGCCAGCGGCGCCATCGACTCCATCCGCCCCACCGCGACGAAGATCGGCCGGGCCTTCCGCCTGGAGGACGCGCGCGGGCGCTACATCGTGTTCCTCAAGACGACCTTCCCCCGCGAGCTGACGCTGGAGGGGATGACCATCGTCGTCGACTGCGCCAACGGCGCCGCCTACAAGACGGCTCCGGCGGTGCTCGAGGAGCTGGGCGCCAAGGTGATCGCCCTGGGCGTGCAGCCGGACGGCAAGAACATCAACAACAAGTGCGGCGCGCTCTACCCGGAGAACCTGTCCCGCGCGGTGGTGAAGCACGGGGCGCACGTGGGCATCGCGCTCGACGGTGACGCGGACCGCCTCATCGTCGTGGACGAGAAGGGCAACGTGGTGGATGGCGACGCCATCATGGCCATCTGCACCGGCGAGCTCGTCACGCGCAAGGAGCTGAAGAAGAAGACGCTCGTGTCCACGGTGATGAGCAACATCGGCCTGGAGCGGGCGGTGTCGCGCTGGGGCGTGAAGGTCGTCCGCACCAAGGTGGGTGACCGCTACGTCGTCGAGGAGATGCGCAAGAACGGCTACAACATCGGTGGCGAGCAGAGCGGCCACCTCATCTTCTCGGACCACACCACCACGGGCGACGGCACCCTGGCCGCGCTGCAGCTGCTGGCCGTCATGTGCCGCCAGCAGAAGCCGGTGAGCGAGCTGGCCTCCATCTTCGAGCCGGTGCCGCAGACGCTCGTCAACGTGGTCGTCAAGCAGAAGCGCGAGCTGGGCGAGCTGCCCACGGTGATGAGGGCCATCCAGGACGTGGAGAAGAAGCTGGGCAAGGAGGGCCGGGTGCTGGTGCGCTTCTCCGGCACCGAGCCCAAGGCCCGCGTCCTCATCGAGGGCACCGACGCCGCGCGCAACGAGCAGTACGCCCGGGAGATCGCCGAGGCGCTCTCCAAGGCGCTCAACGGTTGACATCCGGTCTCGGGCCGCCAATAGAAGGGCGCGCGTGCTCTGAGACGCGCGCCAGCAGGGAGCGGCCGAGATGGGACAGCGACTGGGTGTGAATGTGGACCACGTGGCGACGCTGCGGCAGGCGCGGCGCACCACGTACCCGGATCCGGTGACGGCGGCGGCCATCGCCGAGCTGGCCGGTGCCGGGCAGATCACCATCCACCTGCGGGAAGACCGGCGGCACATCCAGGAGCGGGATCTGCGCATCCTCCGGGAGACCGTGCAGACGCTGCTCAACCTGGAGATGGCGGCCACCCAGGAGATGGTGAAGATCGCCTACGAGCACAAGCCGGACGTGGTGACGCTGGTGCCCGAGCGGCGCGAGGAGCTCACCACCGAGGGCGGGCTCGACGTGGCCGGCCAGCGCGAGCCGCTCGCGAAGATCATCAAGAACCTCAAGGACGGAGACATCCCGGTGTCGCTGTTCATCGACCCGGACCTGGACCAGGTGCGGGCGTCGCACAAGGTGAACGCGGACCGGATCGAGCTGCACACCGGGCGCTACTGCGAGGCGCGCAACGAGCGTGAGCGGACGCGGGAGCTGAGCCGCATCGTGGACGCGGCGAAGGCGGCGGCGCGGCTGGGCATGACGGTGGCGGCGGGCCACGGGCTCAACTACGACAACGTGCTGCCCATCGCGCGCATCCAGGAGATCGACGAGCTGAACATCGGTCACTCCATCGTCGCTCGGGCAGTGCTGGTGGGCTTCGAGCGGGCGGTGCGGGAGATGGTCGAGCTGATGCGCAACCCGGGATAGGCGCCATGGCGATCCTCGGCCTGGGGATGGACATCTGCTCGGTGGCGCGCATCCAGCGCATCCTCGATGGGCCGCGCGCCGAGCGCTTCCTGGAGCGGGTGTACACGGAGGCCGAGCGGGCCCTGTGTGGCGCGCGTGCGGACGCGGCCAGTGCCTACGCGGCCCGCTTCGCCGCCAAGGAGGCCCTGGTGAAGGCGCTGGGCGCGCCCCCGGGCCTCACCTGGCAGGACATGGAGGTGGTGCGGCAGGGCGGTCCGCCCGGCTTCCGCCTCTCCGGGGTGGCTCTCCAGGAAATGGAGAAGCGAGGCGCGGAGGCCCTGCTCGCGCTCACCCATGACGCGGGGGTCGCCGCCGCGACGGTCATCCTTCAGAAAAGGAGCTGAGTCATGCGCCGTGCCCTCACCGCCGCGAGGATGCGCGCGGCCGACCAGGCCGCCGAGTCCCGTTTCGGCATGCCGTCCCCCCTGTTGATGGAGAACGCCGGCCGGTTCCTGGCGGACGCGGCGCGCGGGCTGGGCGCCCCGGGCGGGCGGTACGTGGTGGTGTGCGGGCCGGGCAACAACGGCGGGGACGGGCTGGTGGCGGCGCGCTTCCTCCACGCCGCCGGGCTCCCCGTGACGCTGGTGCTGGTGGGAGACAGGACGAAGCTGACGCCCGAGTCGAAGCGTAACCTGCATGCGCTCGGGCCCTCGGGAATTCAGCCCCAGCCGCTCGGGGCAGTGGCGGATCCTCGGGGCGGGGACGTGGTGGTGGACGCGCTCTTCGGCACGGGGCTCACGCGGGCCCCGGCGGGGGAGTTCGCCGAGGCCATCCAGCACATGCTCCGCTGGCGCGCGGCGGGGGCGAAGGTGGTGGCCGCGGACATCCCCTCGGGGCTGCACACGGACACCGGCGAGCCCTTCGTGCCCTGCGTGGAGGCGGACGTCACCGTCACCTTCGGCTTCCTCAAGCAGGGGCAGGTGCTGGAGCCCGGCGCCACCCTGTGCGGTGAGCTGCGGTGCGTGGACATCGGCATTCCTCCCGAGGCCGTCGAGCCCCACCCGGGCACGGAGCTGTTCCTCGTCGAGGAGGCCGACGCGCGAGGGGCCATCGCACCGCGCCGCTCGGACACGCACAAGGGCTCCTATGGGCACGTGCTGGTGGTGGCCGGCAGCCACGGCAAGTCCGGCGCGGCGGCCATGTCGGCCCTGGGGGCGCTGCGCGCTGGCGCGGGGCTCGTCACCGTGGCCACCCGCTCCGAGGTGGTGGAGCCGGTGCTCGGCCATGCGCCCGAGGTGATGGGCTGGCCGTTGGAGAACCGGGGGCCGCTCGGCATGGCGGACCTGGAGCCCCTGCTGGAGGCGGCGGAGAAGAAGGACGTGCTCGTCGTGGGCCCTGGAATCCCCCGGGGCCCGGAGACGACGAAGCTCCTGGGCGAGCTGCTCGCGCGCGTGGATGCGCCCGCGGTGTTGGACGCTGACGCGCTCAACGCCGTGGCCACGGACCTGGACGTGCTGCGCCGGGCCAAGGGGCCGCTGGTGCTCACCCCGCACCCGGGCGAGATGTCCCGGCTCACGGGCGTGCCCACGAAGGATCTCCAGAAGGCCCGCGTGGAGGTGGCGCGGGACTTCGCGCGCACGCACGGGGTGACGCTGGTGCTCAAGGGCGCGCGGACGCTCATCGCGCACTCGGATGGCACCGTGTACGTCAACCCCACGGGCAACCCGGGCATGGCCACCGGAGGCATGGGGGACGTGCTGAGCGGCGTGCTGGGCGCGCTCCTGGCGCAGGGCCTGAAGCTCCCCGATGCCGCCTGGACGGCGGTCTACGCGCACGGCCTGTCGGCGGACCTGATGGTGGCCCGGCGCGGCAGGTTGGGGTTGATCGCCACGGACGTGGCCAAGGGGATGTGCAACGTGTGGACGAGGTGGAACCGATGAGCGCGCCGACGCTGGGCCGCACGGTGCAGTCGGGCTCGCCCGAGGAGACGCACCGGTTGGGAGTCCGGCTCGGGGAGCTGCTCCAGCCGGGGGACTTCGTGGGGCTGGTGGGCGATCTGGGCGCGGGCAAGACGCACCTGGTGCGTGGCGTGGCCGAGGGCGCGGGCGTGTCGCGCTCGGAGGTGGCCAGCCCCACCTTCGCCATCGTCTACCCCTACAAGGGCCGGGTGCCGTTGTACCACGCGGACCTCTACCGGCTGGCCGACTACGACGAGCTGTACGCCACGGGCTTCCTGGACCTGGTGGGTGGGGATGGCGCGGTGCTGGTGGAGTGGCTGGACAGGGTGCCCGAGGCCGCCCCCCGCGAGTACCTGCGCATCACCCTCCGGGACACCGGCGAGGAGTCTCGCGAGCTGGTGGCCGAGGCCTGGGGCTCGCGTCCGGCGGAGCTGCTGAAGGCGTGGCTGGGGTAGGGGACTTCACTCGACGAGAAGTCGCCTCCCCTCTTAAGCTGGGTCCATGGACACGAACAAGCCCGCAATCCCCAAGGATCCCGAGGTCATCCGCAGGAAGGTCCTCTCCGACCCCAACACCGCGAAGATCGCGGAGAACCTGGGCGTGCCCCTCGAGGAGTACGTCAACCAGGTGATCCACTTCGTGCTCAACCCCAACGCGGAGCCCAGCCTCTACATCGTCGAGGACGAGGACCTGCGTGCCATGGGTTGCCCGCCGCCGGACGCGGACGCGATGGGGCAGTACATCATCGAGGCCGCGACGATCGCTCAGACGGCCAACCCGAACAGGACCGAGTTCACCGAGGCGAAGAAGCCGCCCCCCGTGCAGCTGTCGGACACGCCCGCCGTGGCCGCCACGCCGGGCAAGGAGGACTCCCAGCTCAAGGCCGATCTGGAGAAGGCCCGGCGCGCGGGTCACGGACGGCAGGGATGATCCACGCAACTTTGCTTTTCCCAGCCCGATAATTCCTTCAGATTTCACTTCGGGAGAACATTCATGGGTTTCGTCGGCAAGGTTTTGAAGAAGGTGGGCAAGGGGCTCGGCAAGATCGCCAAGGGCGTCATGAAGTTCGCCCAGTCCCCGTTCGGCAAGCTTCTCATCAACGTGGGCCTCGGCCTCCTGACGGGTGGCACCAGCAGCCTGCTGACCAGCGGCCTGGGCATGCTCGCCAAGGGCGGTCTCGGGAGCATGTTGGGCTCCTTCGGCGGCTTCGCGTCGAACTTCCTGGGCACCGCGCAGAGCTTCCTGAGCGGGGGCGGCCTGGGCAGCATCGGTGGCTTCCTGAAGAACGCCATGGGCTCGGGTGATCTGCTCAAGATGGCGACGGACATCTTCTCGTCGCGTCAGTCGCAGCCCGCGCCGGACTCCACCACCGACCAGATCATCCAGAACAACCTGGCGCAGCTCTTCGCTCAGCGTCAGGCTCAGACGATGAGCTGGGCGTAAGCCCTCGAGCCTCGGCGGACCTCGGGCCTGGTCCCGAGGGCCGCTTCCTGGCCGGGCAGGGGGGCCGGAGAGCATTCCAGCGGACAGTGGGAGGCCGCCATCCTGGGCAGAGCCTTCCGGTCCCTGGGTATCTTCCGCCCCATGCCCCTCTCCCATGCAGCGAAGTGGCTCCTGGTGGTCGTTCCGCTCGCCGGTGCGGTGCTGGCCGGCTGTGGCGCCATCGAGCCTCCCCCTCAGCAGTATCCCCATGCCACCGTCACCTTCGAGGTGACCGTCCCCGCCGACACCCCGGCCGACGCGGTCGTCCTCGTGGTGGGCTCGGATCCAGCGCTCGGCAAGGAGACGGCTCCGGGTTTCCAGCTCCGCCGCCAGCGTGAGCGGTTCTACTCGGGCTCGGTGCGCCTCGTGGTGGGCGCGGAGGTGTCCTTCGATCTCTGGCAGGGGGGCGAGTGGCGCCCCGAACTCGCCATGGACGGCTCGTCCACGTCCCGCCACACCTTCCTGGTGCAGGGGGACATGACGGTGCCCGTCACCGTGGCCCGCTGGGGCACTCCGGGCAAAGGCCCTCCGCCCAGGGAGTGAGCGCGGGCCTGGATCAGGGCTTCGTGCAGAGGTCCTGCACCTTCCACCGGTGCAGGACGAGGCGGCTGTCCACGCCGACGATGTCCTCCTCGTCGATGGGGTGCCAGTGGTCCTCGCCCGAGAGCTGCTCGCTGGCGAGCACGAACTGCTCGAGCTGCGTTCCCGGCTTCGGAGGACCGGACAGCCCGCGGTGGGGGCGCTTGCCCGTCTCGGGCGCCGTGTCCGACAGGAAGAGCGTCCGGTTGCGCCGCGTCGCCACCATCACGTCCCCGTTCGTCACGAGGAAGTTCATCGACGAGCGGTCCTGCCCCGGCACGTCCGTGATGGACGACACCAGCTCCATGGTCCGCGCCAGCGCGCAGGCGACCTTCTCCACACACGCCTGGCCCTCGAGCGTCTGCTGCTCCGCCAGCTGGGTGAGGAAGAGGTAGAAGCAGCGCTCCGAGTCCGTCGCACCCTGGATGTGTGCGCGGAGGTCCGGACGGATGAGCGCCTCCACCTCGGCCTTGTGCCGGGCGAAGTTCTTCACCGTGCCGTTGTGCACGAAACACCAGCGGCCGAGGGAGAACGGGTGGGCGTTGCGCTTCTCCACCGCGCCCACGGAGGCCAGCCGCAGGTGGGCCACCACCGTGCGAGCGGACACCCGGCTGCTCACCCGCTCGAAGTCGGGGTCGCAGTACGCGGGGCCGAGTCCGTGCGCGACGAGCGGGCGCTCGCCTGCTTCATAGGATGCGATGCCCCAACCATCCTTGTGCTCCTTGGACTGACGAAGAAGGGAGTTCTTCTCCGTGACGAGCGAGGGATGGACGGCGGCGGGGATGGACGAACGAAAGCCGAAGAGACGGCACATGGTCTTGCTTTTTTGATTATAACGGCCGGCCCCGACGGGAAGTCCCGGAGTGCGCCTGCTGTCCGACTGACATCACGGACAGAGGGCCCGCTCGCTTTCTACCACCACATGGCCATCTTTAATGACAATCCGTGCGTGATTGATTCCCAGGTGATAGGGAAGGTGGCGGTAGTTTGAGCACGAAAAAACGACAATGTTTGCCGGATCGCCCACGGTAATCCGGCCGTATGTGTTCAAACCAAGTGCGAGGGCGGCCCCTCGGGTAGCGGCCCAGTAGGCTTCGGCGGCGGTCAGCCCGTTCTCCAGGCAGGCGAGCCCCATGGAGAGGGGGAGGTTCTCGCTCATGGCGGAGCCGGGGTTGAGGTTGGTGCCGAGCGCCACGTTGACGCCCGCGTCGCGCAGCTTGCGGCCGGGGGCATAGGGCCGCACACGCAGGAAGAGGGTGGAGGTGGGCACGAGGACGGCGGTGACACCCGCCTCGGCCATGGCGCGGATGCCCGCGTCGCTCACGTGCTCCAGGTGGTCGGCGGTGGCCGCGCCGAGCTCGGCCGCCAGCTCGGCGCCCCCGTTGGAGGTGAGCTGGTCGGCGTGCAACCGCGGCTTCATTCCCAGCTTCTGGGCGGCCACGAGGATCCGGCGCGCCTCGGCCAGGGTGAAGGCGCTCTGCTCGGCGAAGACGTCGCAGAAGCGCGCCAGGCCCTGCTCGGCCACCGCGGGGATGATCTCCCGGATGCACAGGTCCATGTAGGCCTCGCGCCACTCGCGGTACTCCTCCGGCACCGCGTGTGCGCACAGCAGCGTGGGCACCAGCTCCACGGGCTGGAGCGCCGACAGCCGCTGTACCACCCGGAGGATCTTCAGCTCGTCCTGAAGGTTGAGGCCGTAGCCGCTCTTCACCTCGGCGGTGGTGATGCCGTACTCCAGCATCATCTGCAGCCGGGGCAGGGCGAGCCGGATGAGATCCTCCTCGTTGGCGAAGCGCGTGGCGCGCACGGTGCTGACGATGCCACCGCCGGCCTGGGCGATCTGCAGGTAGGTGGCACCCTGGGTGCGCAGGTCGAACTCCGCCGCGCGCTCACCGGCGAAGACGGCGTGGGTGTGGGGATCCACGAAGCCGGGGCCGACGAATTGCCCGTGCGCGTCGATGACGCGGGTGGAGGGGCCCACGGCGCCCGGCGGCAGGGCGCCCTCGGGGCCCACGTACCACACCTTGCCCCGGCGCACGCCGACACAGGCGTTGGGACGGGGCGTGAGGGCCTGCTCGGCGGGCTCGGTGTGCGAGCCCTCCACGGTGAGCACCTCGGACGTGTTGCGGACCAGCAGCTCCAGGGTTTCCATGACTCACTCGGTGATGCCGGGGATGCGCACGCCACGGCTGCGGGCAACGTCGACGGCCTCGGGGTAGCCCGCGTCGGCGTGACGCAGCACGCCCATGGCGGGATCCGAGGTGAGCACGCGCTCGATACGGCGGGCGGCCTCGGGCGTGCCGTCGGCGACGATGACCTGGCCGGCGTGCAGCGAGTAGCCCATGCCCACGCCGCCGCCGTGGTGGAAGGACACCCAGGAGGCGCCATTCACCGCGTTCACCAGGGCGTTGAGGATGGGCCAGTCGGCCACGGCGTCCGTGCCGTCCTTCATGGACTCCGTCTCGCGGTTGGGCGAGGCCACGGAGCCGCAGTCCAGGTGATCGCGCCCGATGACGATGGGGGCCTTCACCTCGCCCTTGCGCACCATCTCGTTGAAGCGCAGGCCGGCCTTGGCGCGCTCGCCGTAGCCCAGCCAGCAGATGCGCGCCGGCAGACCCTGGAAGGCCACGCGATCCTGGGCCATCTTGATCCACCGGTGCAGCGACTGCTTCTGGGGGAAGAGCTCGAGCACCGCCTGATCCGTGCGGCGGATGTCCTCGGGGTCACCCGAGAGCGCCACCCAGCGGAAGGGCCCGAGGCCCTCGCAGAACATGGGGCGGATGTAGGCCGGGACGAAGCCGGGGAAGTCGAAGGCGTTCTCCAGACCGGCGAGCTGCGCCTGGGCGCGGATGTTGTTGCCGTAGTCGAAGACGTGGCTGCCGGCGCGGGCGAAGTCGAGCATCGCCTCCACCTGCATGGACATCGACTGACGAGCCTTCTCGACGTAGCCCTTGGGATCGCGCTGGCGCAGCTCGGCCGCGGCCTCCAGGGACAGGTCCGCGGGGATGTAGCCGTTGAGCGGATCATGCGCGCTCGTCTGGTCCGTGACGAGGTCCGGCTTGAGACCGCGCCGGTACAGCTCACGGTAGACCTGGGCCGCGTTGCCAATGACGCCGATGGAGCGGCCCACGCGCTTCTGCTGGGCCTCCTTGGCGAGCGCGATGGCCTCGTCGATATCCTTGGCGACGACGTCCAGGTAGCGCGTCTCGACGCGGCGGCGGGCGCGGTGCGGATCGATCTCCACGCCGAGGAAGACGGCGTTGTTCATGGTGGCCGCCAGGGGCTGGGCGCCGCCCATGCCGCCGAGACCGCCGGAGAGGACGAGCCGGCCGGAGAGGTCATCGGAGCCGAAGTGGACGCGGCCGGCCTGGGCGAAGGTCTCGTAGGTGCCCTGGAGGATGCCCTGGGTGCCGATGTAGATCCACGAGCCGGCCGTCATCTGGCCGTACATCATGAGGCCCTTCTTCTCGAGCTCGAAGAAGTGGTCCCAGTTGGCCCAGTTCCCCACGAGGTTGGAGTTGGCGATGAGGACGCGGGGGGCATCCGGGTGGGTGCGGAGAATGCCCACGGGCTTGCCGGACTGGACGAGGAGGGTCTCCTCGTCGGTGAGACGGCGCAGGCCGTCGACGATGCGATCGAAAGAGCCCCAGTCACGGGCGGCCTTGCCGATGCCGCCGTAGACGACCAGATCCTCGGGGCGCTCGGCCACGTCGGGATCCAGGTTGTTCATCAGCATCCGGAGGGCGGCTTCCTGGACCCAGCCCTTGCAGGACAGGGCCGTTCCGCGGGGGGCACGAATGGTACGGGACATGTGTCTCCTCGGGGGTGTTGCGCCGCGCGGAGACTAGCCGAAGCGGGTGGGGGATGCGCGTCCGAGTTGAGGGGCTCGTGCCGCAGGAGACGGAATACCCGTCATCAGTAGTGCGGCAGCGATCCGCGAGCAGAATACGTGATGATCAGGAAGATGGGGACTTGCGCCGGAGCGCGACGAACTCCGCGGCGAAGTCGAGGAACTTCAGGGCCGCGCGCTCGTGATCTCCGTCGCAGTCCCGAAGGTACTTCACGTGCCACCCCTCTGGTGGCGCCTCGTGCTTCACGTCGCGCAGCCAGTCCAGGAAGTCCTGCCACTCCAGATCATCCTCGCCGTTGAATTGTGTGTTGGATGCCCAGCCGATGGTGAACGAGTGGAGTGAGTCAACCGTGTCTCCTCCTGTCACCATCCAAAGACCTCGCTTCATGAGGAGTTGCTTCCGGGCATGGAGCAGCGCATCCATGAGCCAGACTCTGCGCCCGCGCCATTCCTCGGGGAGAGGCTCCACCTTGGCGATTTTCTTCTCGCTCATAACGCAGGTACTACCTCATAGACCACCCGACTGGTGGACGCAGTGGTGAGACGAGTCACGTACTCAGAGAGTGGTAGACCGGCCAGACCGGTATAGGCGTCGATGACCTTGTCTCCCAGCTTGACGGCCCAGTGATTTCCTATTGTCGCGAGCTGATGAGTCCTGACGACGACTCCATTTGAGACCTCATTGAAACCCAACAGTTGCACGTTCCCTTCGACGCTGAATCGCAGGTACTCCGGGCGCTGACCGAGCCGGGTCAATCCCTCGTGGATCGTCTTCGCGACACGCTCGCACTCGCCCGCCTTGCGGCTGGCGGCGGCGAAGGCGTTCTGGAACGAGACGAGCCAGCCCGGTACTTGTCCGATATTCTTGAGCAGGAGGTACTGGTCGACGACACAGGTGAGGTCTCCCAGGAGGATGCAGGCCTTGAGGCGGGCTCGGATCGACTCGTCTCCAGGCAGGGGAGGCATGCCCAGCACGAGAACGGGTAGGGGCTCCATCGCCGCTGGGGATGCCGCAAACCCCTGTACGGGCACCAGGCAGAGGAAGATGGCGGTCATCCAGGCCTTCATGGGAGCGGCAGCGTAGCCGTGACGCGCCTGCACGTGGGGCAGGACGCGCGCGCGTTTCCGTGCTAGCACGCACCGCGCCATGAGCCGCATCTACCGTTCGCTTCCCCCTGCTGGTACCCGGATTGGTCTCGCCTTCTCGGGTGGTCTCGACACTCGCGCCGCCGTCGCGTGGATGTCCCGTAAGGGACTCGACGTGTACGCCTACACGGCCGACCTCGCCCAGCCCGATGAGAAGAACCCCGCCGACATCCCTCCCGTCGCCATGCAGCACGGGGCCAGACAGGCGAAGCTCGTGGACTGCCGTGAGGCCATGGTGCGCGAGGGCCTCGTCGCCATCCAGTGCGGCGCCTTCCACCTGTCCGTGGGCGGCAAGAAGTACTTCAACACCACGCCCCTGGGCCGCGCCGTCACCACCACCGCCATCGTCCGCGCCATGCGCGAGGACGACGTGCACGTCTTCGGCGACGGCAGCACCCACAAGGGCAACGACATCCAGCGCTTCTACCGCTACGGCATCCTCGTCGACCCGGAGCTGCGCATCTACAAGCCCTGGTTGGATCAGGAGTTCGTCAACGCCTTCGGCGGCCGCAAGGAGATGAGCGAGTACCTGGTCTCCATCGGCCTGTCCTACAAGATGGGCACCGAGAAGGCCTACTCCACCGACGCCAACGTGCTCGGCGCCACGCACGAGGCCAAGGATCTCGAGCACCTGGACAAGGGCATGAACATCGTGGAGCCCATCATGGGCGTGGCCCACTGGCGCCCCGAGGTGGACGTCCGCCCCGAGCGCGTCACCGTGGAGTTCGCCCAGGGCCTGCCCGTCTCCCTCAACGGCAAGCGCTTCCCGTCCCTCTTCGAGCTCTTCCTCGAGTGCAACCGCATCGGCGGCCGGCACGGCCTGGGCATGAGCGACCAGCTCGAGAACCGCGTCATCGACGCCAAGAGCCGCGGCATCTACGAGGCCCCGGGCATGGCGCTGCTCCACATCGTCTACGAGCGCCTGCTGTCCGCCATCCACAACGAGGCCACCACCGACCTCTACTTCTCCCTCGGCCGCCGCCTCGGCCGCTTCCTCTACGAGGGCAAGTGGTTCGATCCCGAGGCCATGCTCCTCAAGGACTCGCTCACCCGGTGGGTGGCCCCCAGCATCACCGGCAGCGTCACCCTCGAGCTGCGCCGCGGCGATGACTACACCCTGCTCGACACCCAGGCCGAGCACATGGCCTACGACCCGAGCAAGCTCTCCATGGAGAAGGTGGCCAGCGCCTTCACCCCGGAGGACCGCATCGGCGCCCTGGAGATGCAGAACCTCTCCGTGGGCGACAACCGCGGCCTCCTCCTGCACCACCTCTCCAGCGTCCGCCGCCTCGCCTCCGGTGCCACCGGCACCGGCACCGGCCTCGCGCAGCTGCTGGGCGACGGCGAAGAGGAGTGAGGGTGGGGGACGGGCCCGTCCCCATCCTCATCCCGGGCGTCTGGAACGGCTATTGACGCCCGGCCGGAGCCGCTTGGAGAGTGCATCGCATGATCGATTCCATTCGCCGGGCGGTTCCGTTGCTCGCCACCTGTGTGGCGCTGTCCACTTCCTCGGCCCTGGCGGCGGGCAACATCTCGGGAACGGTGAGCGCTCCTCCGGGCCACGACATCAACGGCGCCATGGTGGTGGCGTGCAAGATGAGCCCCAAGGCCGAGTGTGTCCAGGAGACCGCCGTCGGGCTCCTCTTCGACGTCGAGCACGGTCAGCAGCACACGTTCGAGCTTCTGAATGTGCCGTCGGAGCGCCGGTTCGTGATGGCCTGGAAGGATCTCAACAAGAACGGGGAGATCGACGCGGGAGACCTGCTCGGCTTCTATTCGAGCCAGAAGCAGGGCGGGCAGGAGATGGCGATGGTCACCGCGCCCGCCAGGAACATCAACATCCAGATGAAGGTCCACGGGGGCGGTGGGCTGCTCACGGGCGGCGGGTCCGGCGGCGGGTCCTCCTTGTCTGGCAAGGTGACGGCTCCCAAGGGCCAGGACGTGAAGGGCACGCTCGTCATCGCCTGCGTCCCGGCCGGCGGCGGCTGCGGCGATCCGACCTACTCGGCCCAGGTGGCGGAGAGCGGCCGCTCGGGGTCCTTCTCCATCCAGAACGTGGCCCCGGGGAGCTACCAGGTCATCGCCTGGAAGGATCTGAACGGAAACAAGGAGATCGACGCGGCGGATCTGGTGGGCGCCCAGACGCAGAATGGCGCCTACGCCCAGGTGTCTCCGCCCGCGAGCGTCAACCTGGAGCTGAAGCTGGGAGGCCAGCCGTCCGAGCCCGCGCGGCAGCCCGAGGCCGCGGCCCCCGCTCCGAACACAGGGAAGGGCACGCAGGGCGGCCCGGTGGAGGGCGCCTTCTACAGTGGCCTCATCCGGAGGGGCGGGTACTACGACAGCAAGGCGCGCTCGTGGATCATCAGCGCACCCGATGACCTCGACGGCTACTACGTGCGCTTCCTGCCCAACGGCCGCTACGAGTTCTCCAGCCTGTACCGCACCCGCATCAACTTCAAGACGTCGTGCTACCTGCGGCTCTACACCTACCACTCAGGGCGCGTGCAGTGGGGCGCCAATGGCCAGGTGACGGTGACGCCGGAGTTCAAGATCGGCCGCCGCGAGAACTTCTGCAGCCCCTCGTCGAACGCGGACTTCACTCCGAACATCGGCGTCCTGACGTGGACCGTGAACCCGACCACGGACCCCAATGGCAAGCCGGCCCTCACCATCGCCGAGCAGGGCGGGACGACCCGCACCTACGTCCGGGGCGAGTGAGAGGGCGGGGAGAAGGTCTTACTCCGCCAGCTCGACCTTCTCCATGTACCCGGGCACGTAGGCCGGCCAGCCGCGCGCCTCGACGCGGCCCTTCAGCGCCTGAAGGGCCGAGGGCTCGCCGTGGACGAGCAGTGTCTGGCGCGGCGGGGCCTCGAAGCCGTCCATCCAGCGCAGCATCTCCGTCCAGTCCGCGTGCGCGGAGAAGCCGCTCACCGTGCGGAGCTCCGCCTCCACCCGCACCATCTGCCCGTGGATCTTGATCTCCTTCTCGCCGTCCAGCATGCGCCGGCCGCGCGAGCCCTCGGACTGGTAGCCCACGAAGAGCACCGTGTTGCGCGGATCCGGCAGCCGGTGCTTCAGGTGGTGGAGGATGCGGCCCCCGGTGGCCATGCCCGAGGCGGAGATGATGATGCCCGGGCCCTCGAACTGGTTGATCCGCTGGCTCTCCTTCGGCGAGGTGATGAAGCGCGTGCGCTTCGTGGCCAGCGGAGACCCACCACGCTCCACGATGGCGGACATGTCCAGATCATGCTCCTCCGCGTGCGCCAGGTAGATGGGCGTGGCGTCGCACGCCATGGGCGAGTCCACGAACACATCCAGCTCCGGGATGCGCCGCGCCCGCTCCAGGTTGCCCAGGTGGTAGAGCAGCTCCTGCGTGCGCCCGATGGAGAAGGCGGGGATGACGACCATGCCCTTGCGCTCGACGGCCGCGTTCACGGCCTCGCACAGCGCGTCCACGGGGCGCGTCTCCGCGTGCTCGCGGTCGCCGTAGGTGCTCTCCACCAGGAGCGTGGTGGCCGAGCGGACCGTCTGAGGATCCCTCAGGATGGGTGCGTGGTAGCGGCCCAGATCGCCGCTGAACACCACGCGCTGGTTGGTGCGCTCCAGGTGGAACACGCACACCGCCGAGCCCAGGATGTGGCCCGCCCGGTAGAAGGTGAGGGTGATGCCGGGGAGGATCTCCCGGGTGCGCTCGTAGCCGAAGGTCTCGAAGAGCTTCAGCGCGCGCTGCGCGTCCTCCACCGAGTAGAGGGGGAGGGCGGGGCGGTGCTTCGAGTAGCCCTCCTTGTTGGCGTAGCGGGCCTCTTCCTCCTGGAGGTGCGCCGAGTCCGGGAGGAGCAGCGCGGACAGGTCCCTCGTGCCCGAGGTGCAGTAGACGGGCCCGTGGAAGCCGTCACGCACCACGCGGGGCAGGCCGCCCGTGTGATCGATGTGGGCGTGCGTGAGGACGATGGCGTCGAGGCTCCGGGCGGGGACGGGCAGGGCGTGCCAGTTGCGCTGGCGCAGCTCCTTGCGCCCCTGGAAGAGACCGCAGTCGACGAGGACCCTCTTGCCCTGGTGCTCGAGGAGGAACTTGGAGCCGGTGACGGTGCCCGCCGCGCCGAGGAACTGGATGGAGGCCATGGGCGTCACTCTACCCCGAGCCGCTCCATGTCAGCCCGTTGGTTTCTGCTCCGCGGTGCGGTTCGACGCGATCAACACCGAGGCTCCCACGGGCGGGCAGTAGCGCTTCACCCGCGCGGGAGTGGCTCCTCGAGGGCCTCTCCCGCCGGTTCGCTTCCCTGAGGGGGGCGTGCCCTCCTATCCTCGCGGCAAACGTTTCATCAGGAGGATGTGCGAGCCATGAATCGAGTGAGGAAGACCTCGTGGTGGGGTGCGATGCTCGTCGGTGGAGTGCTGCTGGCGCTGCCGGCCGCGGCGGCTGGCAAGCAGACTCCGGATGAGTGCAGGGGCCAGTGCCTGATGAAGGCCAACTCGGCCATGAACGCGTGTGTCGAGACCTGTCCGAAGTCGGGGACCACGGATGCCGAGAAGGAGAAGACCCGGACCTGTGTGAACCGCTGCGCGGAGAAGCTCCAGTCCAGCACCCAGTCCTGCGACAAGACCTGCGGGAAGTCGAAGCCCGAGGGCCACTAGCGGCTCGGTGGCGGGCGCCGGGCTCGCTCCCGGCGTCACGCCTCGCGCGTGAAGGCCTGGTACACCCCGGCGAAGCCCACCGCGGCCAGCCCTCCGATGAACAGCAGGGGCCCCGCCAGCAGTGCGCCGCACGCGAGCGTCCAGACCAGGCCGATCACCACCACCGCGAGGGGGGCGAAGCGCAGCCAGCCCGGCCGGGCCACCTCCGGGCGCAGCGCCAGCAGCGCCAGCACCGCCAGGAGCAGCAACTCCACCATCTCCGCCAGCGGCTTGTCCCAGCCCTTGTCGTAGGCCTCGGCCAGGAGGCTGTAGACGACGTCGTCCGACGGGCGCGGCGCGTCCACCACCTGCAGCCCCGGAGGTCCCTGGGGCGTCGGCACCGGCCCCGAGTAGCTCCTCCCCGGCGTCCAGGTGAGGAACAGCGACACCAGGCACAGCACCACGCCCCCGAGCGCCAACCCCGACGTGCCGCGCACCAGCTGGCGCGGCTCGAAGAGGCGGCTCCACCCGCTCTCTCCCGCGTACACCTTGCGGTACTGGTCGTAGCCGATCAGCCCCGCTCCCCCCAGCCACAGCAGCGGCGTCAGGCCGATGCCCAGCATCCGGATCGCCAGCCCCACCGTCAGCACCGTGTACACCGCCGGCACCGCCGGGTGCAGCAGCGAGTCCGGTACCCAGTCCACCAGCCCGTGCCTCGCGCCCGCCGCACGCATCTCCCGCGCTGTGACCAGCCACCCTCCCGCGACGACCGCCAATGCGCTGAGCGCTCCCACGCTCGCGAAGAAGGGCAGGATGCCGAGCACCAGTGCTATCCCCAGCAGGCCCACTCCCAGCACGCTCGGCGAGTGTCCCGGGACGTGCGCCAGCCAGAGCGGCCCGTCGTATGGGGGGGCCGCGGGTCTCCCTGGATCCGTGTGCTCGTCCGCGTCGTCCACGCGTACCCGGCGCGGGCCTGGGTTCGTGTCCTCGGCTTCGTCTCGGGCTTGGACGGCCCTCGCCGTCGACGTGCTCCTCGAGCGCCCCGTCGTCTGCACCGCCGTGGTTCCGGTGGATGTCCGGCGGATGCTCCCGGGCGGCGGCGTGGGCATCTTCGCCCCACAGTTCTCGCAGTATCGCAGGGTGGGATCCTGCGCTCGCTCTCCGCACTCCTTGCACCGCATGGGTTACGGCCTCCTGCTCCCGGGCCCTCGGTGCTCCCGGTTGTTCCCGCGCGGAGTGTACTGGATTTCGGTGATGACCCTCACCCCAGCCCTCTCCCAGAGGGAGAGGGGGTTTTTCGCGGGGTCAACCCGGGGGGCGGGATACCCTCACCCCGTCCCTCTCCCGGAGGGAGAGGGGTTGGTGTGTTTATTGTCTCGCCGTGGGGGCGCTCGTCGAGAGCTCCCGGATCCAGTTCGCCAACGATTGGGGGTCGATCGGTCCCACGTGCTTGCCCCGGATCGTCCCCTGCGCGTCGATGAAGTACGTCTCCGGTACTCCCGCCACCCCGTAGTCCACCGCCATCTGCGAGCGTGGATCCATCAGCTGCGGGAAGCTCGCCCCCATCTGCGACAGGAACTGTCTCGCGTTGTCCTCGGTGTCCTCGAAGATGACTCCCAGGAACACCGCCTGGCCGCTGAACTCCCTCGCCCCCCACTCGAGCACCGGGTGCTCCATCTTGCAGGGCCCGCACCACGACGCCCAGAAGTTGATCACCACCGGCCGGCCCTTGAACTGCTCCAGCTTCACCAGCTGCCCGTCGTTCAGCGACCTCAGCCCGAACGCCGGCGCCGGTTTGCCCTTCAGCATGAAGGGCACCTCGTGCGGATCCCTCCCGAAGCCCTTGTTGAGCACCAGCAGCAGCCCCAGGCACAGGACGACGAAGCTCAGCGTGACGCGCCAGTTCATGCCGCACCCCGGTTCATCTCACCGCCAGACTCGGGCGAGGCTCCCGCCGCCGGTGTCTCCGTCCCGGCCACCGCCCGCGCCTTCCTCGACGGCCACAGCGCGATCAGCGTCCCCAGCACCAGCACCGGGATGCTCCACCAGATCCACCCCACCAGCGGGAACACCCACGCGTTGAAGCTCGCCGTGCCCCGCTCCTCGGAGAACGCCATCAGCGACAGGTACAGGTCTTCCTTCGCCGTCGTGCGCACCGCCGGCGTTCCCACCGGATCCGTCATGCGCTCGTAGTAGTTCATCCGCGGCGCCAGCTCGTTCACCGATCCGTCCGGCGCCGTCACCTCGACCCGCGTGGCCACGAACGTGCGGTGCGGCTCCTGCCCACTCGTCAGTCCCAGGTACTTCACCTGGTACTCGCCCACCTTCATCGTCTGGCCCACGCGCACCGTGCCCGAGGTGTGCGTCACGTACGCCTGCGACGCTCCCACCGCCACGAGGATCATCACGATCCCCAGGTGCACGATGTAGCCGCCGAAGCGCCGCCGCGCCTTCGTCGCGCTGCCCACCAGCGCCGTGACGAAGCCCTCTTTGCGCTCGCTCATGCGCACCTTCACCGGCAGCGCCAGCTCACGCAGGGTGATGACCGTCACGAAGCCCGCCAGTCCGAAGGTCAGCAGCGGGTAGAAGCCCCTCAGGCCTCCCAGCAGGCACGCGCCCACCACCGCCACGCCCACCGCCGCCGGAATCCAGAAGCGATCGCGCACCGTCTTCGGATCCGCGCTGCCCCACGGCAGCATCGGGCCCACGCCCATCAGGAACAGCACCATGATGCCGCCGGGCACCGCCATCTTGTTGAAGTACGGCTCGCCCACGCTCACCCGCACCCCGCGAACCGCCTCGGAGATGAGCGGGTAGAGCGTGCCCAGCAGCACCGTGAAGGTGATGGCCACGAACACCAGGTTGTTCACCAGGATCGTCGCCTCGCGCGACATCAGCGACTTGAGCTCGCTCTCGGCCACCAGCAGGTGCCCGCGCGTGGCCAGCAGCGCGATGGACACGAACAGCAGCACCGCGATGAACACCAGGAACGTCGGGCCGATGTCCGACTGCGTGAAGCTGTGCACCGAGTTGAAGATGCCGCTTCGCGTCATGAACGTGCCCAGGATGGTCAGCACGAAGCTGCTCAACACCAGGCTCAGCGTCCACAGCTTCAGCATCTTCTTGCGCTCGTGCACCAGCGTGGAGTGCATGAACGCGGTGGACGTCAACCACGGCAGGAAGGACGCGTTCTCCACCGGATCCCACGCCCAGTAGCCGCCCCAGCCCAGCACCGCGTACGCCCACCACGAGCCGAGGATGATGCCCACGGACAGGAACAGCCACGCCACCAGCGTCCAGCGGCGCAGGGGCGCCATCCACGCATCGCCCATCTCCCCGCGCAGCAGCGCGGCCACGGCGATGCCGAAGGGCACCGTCATACCCACGTAGCCCAGGTACAACATGGGCGGGTGGATGACCATCAGGTAGTGGTTCTGCAGCAGCGCGTTGGGGCCCGGCCCGTCCGACGGCACCGGCGACATCGCGTGGAACGGGTTGGCCGGTCCGGCGATGAGGAAGGTGAAGAACACGCCCACCGCCAGCATCGTGCCCAGCGCCAGGGACATGTAACGCGCGTGCTCGCGCCGGTGCACCAGCGCGAAGGCCAGCACGTAGCTGCCCATGATGAGGCCCCAGAAGAGGATGGAGCCCTCGAGCGCGCTCCACAGCGAGACGATCTTGAAGACCGTGGGCGTGGCCAGGCTGCCCACCTGCGCCACGTACTTCACGCTGAAGTCGTTGGTGAGCAGCGCCCACTCCATCACCACGTTGGCGCCGAGCATGCAGGCGAAGAAGCCGTACACGCACCGCATCACCCAGGGGAACGCCGCGTCGTCGCGGCGCAGCCCGCCCACCAGGCCGACCAGCGCTCCGAAGCTCGCGAACGCGAGCCCGCCGAGCACCAGCCCGTATCCGAGCGTTCCGTTCACGGGTTCCTCACAGCCGCCGTGGTGGCTTCCTGCTTCTGCATCTCCTCGAACATCTTCTTCACGTCGTCATCCGTCTTCGGCGCGCGGTACTCGTTGGAGTGGTTCACCATGAGTCGGCTGCCCTGGAACACCCGCGACTTGTCGAAGGTGCCCTCCACCACCACGCCGATGCGCTCGCGGAACATCTGCGGCGGCACCTCCGTGGTGCGCACCATCACGTGGGCCGCGTCGGGCTGCTCGCTGTCCATCACCTCGAAGTTCAAGGTGGTGTGCTGCTCGTTCCACTGGATGCTGCCCGGCTTCACCTGGCCACCCAGGCGGATGGTGGGGCCGTAGGCCTTCTCGCCCTGGGCCAGCATCTCCGAGGGCCTCCAGTAGTAGACGAGGTTCTCACCGATGTTGCCGAAGGCCACCAGGGCGAGGCCCGCTCCGGCCACCAGCAGGGCCACCACGGCGATGAGGCGGTTGCGGTTCTGCTGAGTCATGGCTCACTCCTTCGCGTCGTTGGCGGCCTTGCCGGGCCGGCGCAGCCAGAGGGACAGGGCATACAGCGAAAGCGACGCCCAGGCGATGCCGTAGGCGGACCAGATGTACTCCCAACCACCCTGGATGCGGCCCATGCCCACCTGGGCGAGCAGCGTGTACGTGTGCAGTGCCGTGCTCATGTCAGGCAACCTCCGAAGCGCGGTCGTTCCGCGGGGCCGGCGCGTCCGTGGGGAGCGCCTCGGGCAGCGCCACCTCCGCCTCGCGCGTGGCGAGGGCGACCCGGTAGCGGTGCAGCAGGAAGAGGGTGAGGATCATCAGCGAGGCCCAGGCATTGACGCGCAGCGACAAGACCATGTCCGGGTCCACCGTCTTCGGCGTCGACTGCACCTGGTGCAGGCTGCGCCACCACTTCACCGAGAACCACACGATGGGCAGGTTCACGAACGAGATGATGCCCACCACCGAGCTCCACACCGCCCGCTTCTCGGGGTCCTCCACGAAGCGGCGCAGCGCCATGTAGGCCACGTACGTCACCAGCATGATGGCCATGGCGGTGAGCCGCGGATCCCAGTCCCAGTACGTGCCCCACGTCGGCTTGCCCCAGATGGCGCCCAGCACCAGTCCGTAGCTGCCGAAGAGCAGGCCCACCTCACCGGAGGCCTCCGCCAGCGCGTCCGTCTTCCAGCTCGACTTGAAGAGGTAGGCCACGCACAGGCCGAAGTTCAGTACCAGCGCCAGCATCGCCATCCACATGGCTGGCACGTGGACGTAGATGATGCGGTAGACGTGGCCCATCTCCCGGTCCTCTGGCGTCCACACCAGTCCCAGGTACGTGCCCACCGCCAGCAGCAGCAGCGTGGCCGCCGTCATGCCGATCAGCACCGGACGCGCGTTGAAGCGCGAGCCCGGAGGCGCCCACTTGCGGCCCAGCCATACTCCCAGACCGACCGTCGTCAGCGCCGCCGCCGCCGAGCCCGTCTGCAGCACCGTGTTCATGACACCGCTCATGACCTCAATCCTCGATGACCCGGGGGAACAGGACGAATCCCAACCCCCAATAAATCAGATTGAACCCGAAGAGCAGCCCAAACCATGAGCCCAGCTGATTCATCGGGTCACCTTGCAACACGAGCGATGTCGCCTTCGCGGCGGCGAGCAGCGCTGGAATGATGAGCGGGAACAGCAACAGCGGGAGCAGCACATCTCTTGCCCGCGCATTGCTCGCGATGGCCGAATACACCGTGCCCGGCGCGCTGATGGCCATGCAGCCGAGCACCAGGGTGGTGAAGAAAGCTCCCACCCCCATCGACACCTGCACCCCGTAGAGGGCCACCATCACCGGAATCAGCAGGGCGCCCAGGGCGATGAGCAGCAGCGCGTTGCCCATGGCCTTGGACAGGAAGATGGCGCGCGCGTCCGCCGGGGCCAGCCGCAGCCCGTCCAGGGTGAGGTTCTCCTGCTCCACCCGGAAGGACTCGCCCAGCGCGAGCACGCTGGCGAACAGCAGCGCCAGCCACAGGTAGCCGCCCGCGTTGCGCGCCAGCACCTTGCTGTCCGGGCCCACCGCGAAGGAGAAGAGCAGCAGCGTGGCCAGCGCGAAGAAGACGAGCGCGTTGAGCCGCGCGCGGGTGCGCCATTCGATCAGCAGATCCTTGGCCAGCAACACCCCCACCGTCTTCAGCAGGGAGATGGGACGCACGCGCTTCATGCCGCCACCGCCCGGCCTTCCTGCAGGTGCAGGCGCTCCTCGCACAGGGCCAGGCCCTGCTCGATGAGGTGCGTGGCCAGTACCACGGTGACACCCGAGTCCTTCAGCTCTCCGATGATCTTCTCCATGTCCTGGATGCCCGAGGGATCCAGCTCGCCAAAGGGCTCGTCCAACAGCGCGAGGGCAGGGGACTTCATCAGCAGCCGGGCGATGGCCAGGCGCTTGCGCATGCCCGCGGAGAACTGGCGCACCGGACTGTCCGAGCGCTTCGTCAGCCCCACCTTCGTGAGCAGCTCGCCGGCCACGTCCGAGGGCCCGTCCATGCCGAGCAGCCGCGCCAGCACCACCAGGTTCTGGTGGGCGGTGAGGTCCTCGTAGAGGAAGCTCGCGTGTGACAGGAGCGCCACCTCGCGGCGCACCGTCTCCCGCTCCTGCACGGAGTCCTTGCCCCTCACCTCCACGCGGCCGTGGGTGGGGGAGAGCGCCGTGGCCACCAGCCGCAACAGCGTCGTCTTTCCGGAGCCATTGTGCCCCGTGAGCAGCAGGGAGCGGCCCTGGGGAAGGGTGTAGCTGAGGCGCGCGAGAGCCCAGCGACGTCCATATCGCTTGCTGACATCGTGGAGGGCCAACGCGGGAGGCGCTACAGGGGGAGCTTCCATCGGCGGGACCGTTCGTAACTGGAAACTCCCCCGCACTCCAGCGAAAGCAGGCCCGGCAGCCTGGTCAGGAGCCTGGAGACGAGGCCCCAGGACGAGGCCCGAACCCCCGGGCGGGGTCATGGCCGCCCGAGGCTCGCCCGGAGGGCTCCGACGCGGAGGGTCGAGCCGTGGCCCGGGGAGGGAAAATCCACGGCACGGCCTGGGCTCTCCCGGTGCGATCCACGCGAGAGGTCCGAGGAACCTTTTTCAATTCGTGGGCCACACCAGCGGCCCTCACGGGGCTTGTGGAGGCTCGGGGAGGGCGTGAATGGGACTCTTGTCCTCCGCGAAACGGAAGATCTTTCACCCGCTGACACCCGGCTTGCACCGGACCGTGCCCGTGCACGTAGTGATTGGGAACGGAGTTACCGTCAACAGAGGCTCGATCTTCCAGGCAGGTCCACGCCGTGCGGCTGGCATCGCGTATGCAGACTCCTGGCGCGGAGAATGGGCGGCGGCGTCATCTGGGAGGAAGCAGCGATGGACATGCGGGGAATGGTGCGGCGGGCGATGAAAACAGCGGCGGCGGGTGTGTTCCACCACACCGGGCTGCGCAAGGCCATGGCGGCCTGGAGACGGCACCAGTCGGGCGGGCGCCGTATCCTCATCGTCAGCTATCACCGGGTGGTGGACGACTTCTCCGGGGAGCTCCAGCGCTCCATCCCGGGGCTGCTCATCTCCCAGGAGACGTTCCGCAGGCACCTGGAGGGGCTCGCCGAGGCCGACTACGAGTTCGCCTCCCTTGGCGATGCGCTGGACGTGATGGCCGGCAGGCGCACGGCGCGCAAGGACCTGTGCGTCGTCACCTTCGATGACGGCTACCGCGACGTGTACCGGTACGGCTACCCCGTCCTCAAGGAGATGGGCGTGCCGGCCATCACCTACCTGCCGGCGGAGCTCATCGGCACTTCACAGCGCTTCAACCACGACCGGCTCTTCCACCTGCTGCGGCTGCTGCAGTCCCAGCAGAAGCAGGTGTTGTTCGACGTGATGCCCGCGCCCGCCGCGGAGCTGGTGGAGACGGTGCTCACCGGCCGCAAGCGGCTGTCCGCGGCGCTCGACGACTTCATCGGCCAGTATCCCTCCGCCACGCTCGTGGAGACCATCCAGGCGCTGGAGGCGCGGCTCGCGCCCGGCTCCCCGCTGCTCCCGGAGCAGGGGGACCTGATGGACTGGGACGAGGTGCGGCGCATGGCGAAGGACGGCTTCGAGTTCGGCGCGCACACCCTGGGCCACGTGGTGCTCACGCACGAGCCGCTCGAGGTGGTGGAGCGCGAGGTGCGCGAGTCCAAGGCCCTCATCGAGCGCGAGGCCGGCATCACCGTGCGCGACTTCGCCTACTGCAACGGGTGGTACTCGGACGAGGTCATCGGCGTGCTCAAGCGCAATGGCTTCCGCTCGGCCGTCACCACCGAGGACATGTCCAACCTGATCGGCGGCGACCCGTTCACCCTCAAGCGCAAGGTGCTCTGGGAGAACTTCAGCGTGGGCCTGACCGGGTACTCGCGCAGCCTCACCGTGTGCCAGCTGGATGACTGCTTCGGCGTGCTGGGTCTGAGGGATCCCGTGCCGGGCCGGCGCCCGCAGCAGGCCAAGGCCCTGGGCAATCCGCTCGTGGCTGCTGGCCCGCTGGGGGAGGTGTCCTGGTGAACGAGAAGTCCGCTCCCGCCTCCTCCTTCCTGGGGAAGGCGGGACCGTTGGTGCTGGCCCGGCTGTTCACCGCCGGGCTCACCTTGTCCATTCCCCTCGTCCTGGCGCGGGTGCTGAGCCTCGAGGACTACGGCACCTACTACCAGCTCTTCCTCATCGCCACGACGCTCTACTACGTGCTGCCCTTCGGGGTGGTGCAGAGCCTCTACTACTTCGTGCCTCGCACCGAGGAGAAGCGGCCCTGGTTGGGCCAGGCGCTGCTCTTCACGTCCGGCGCGGGGCTGGTGGGCGCGGCGCTGGTGTGGGGGCTGCTCGGGTTCGTGGCGGACAGGTTCGGCAACCCGGGGCTGCTCCCGTACCGGGGGACGCTCGCGGCCTATACCGCCTTCCTGATCGGCTCCTTCCCGCTGGAGATCTCCCTCACCAGCCAGGGCCGCACGAAGCAGTCGGCGCTCGTGTACCTGGTGTCCGACGCCGTGCGCGCGGCCGTCATGGTGGTGCCGTGCCTGCTGGGCGCGGGCCTGTACGGGATGATGATGGCGGTGGCGGGCTTCGCCTTCCTCCGCTACGTGGCCACCTGGGTGGTGGTGCCGCGCGGGGCCTCGGGGCCCCTGGTGCGCGCGAAGCTGTGGCGCGAGCAGCTCGTGTACGCGGCGCCCTTCGGCGCGGCCATGGCGCTCGCCATTCCCCAGCAGAACGCCCACCTCTATATGGTCGCGGGCGCGGTGACTCCGGCCCTCTATGCCCTCTACCGCGTGGGGTGCTTCCAGCTGCCCGTGGTGGATCTGCTCTACACGCCCACCAGCGAGGTGCTCATGGTGCGCCTGGGCGAGCTGGACAAGCAGGGGCGTCCGGAGGAGGGCGTGCTGGCCTTCCGGGAGGCGGCGGGCAAGCTGGCGTTCGTCTTCCTGCCCTTCGCCGCGTTCCTCTTCGCGGCGGCTCCCGAGTTCATCGGCGCGCTCTTCGGCGCGAAGTTCCTCCCGGCCGTCCCCATCTTCCGGGTGAGCGTGCTGGGCGTGGTGCTCGCCATCCTTCCCATGGATGGCGTGCTGCGCGCGCGCGGGCACACGCGCGCCATCTTCATCTCGTACCTGCTGAAGGCGGTGGTGACGGTGCCGCTCGTGTGGTTGGGCGTGCGTCACTTCGGGATGATGGGCGGTGTCGTGTCCTGGGCATTGGCCGAGGTGGTGGGCAAGTGCTCACTGCTGGTGCGCGTGCCGGCGGCGCTGTCCACTCCGGAGCACCCGCTGCGTGTCCGGGACGTCATCCCCTGGGGCGAGCTGGGCAAGGCGTCCCTCGCGGCCCTGGCCGCCGGGGTGGGCGTCTTCCTGCTGCGCGCCGGGACGGAGCACGCCTGGCTCGGTCTGCCCGAGGGCTTCCTCTGGCGGGTCCTGCCGCTCGCGCTGGCCGGCCTGCTGTTCCTCGCGGGGTATGTGGGTGTCCTGTACGCGACGGGGGTGCGGCCGCTGAGCGTCCTCGCCAGCCTGCGTGCTCGTCGCGCCGGCTGATCCCCGGAGCTGTCACTGGTGGACGGTGCGGGTCTGGGGGGACTCCCGCCCTGGGGGGCTGGTACCTAGCTTGGGGCTCCGTTCAACTGGGGAGGAGTGGCGTGATGGGCATTGATGCGATGACGCTGTATCGGATGGCTCGCAAGCTGTACCTGCGGGGCGTCCCCGTGTTGCCGGCCGTACTGCGCAAGACGATCCACTTCCTGCATGGCTCGTACATCCCCGCCGAGGCGGAGATCGGCGAGGGCACGCAGCTGGGCTACGGCGGCATGGGCATCGTCATCCACAAGGACGCCCGGATCGGCCGTCACTGCCTCATCTCCCACCAGGTGACGATCGGCGGACGCTCGGGGCTCAAGGATCTGCCCGTCATCGGCGACTACGTGCGCATTGGCGCGGGCGCCAAGATCCTCGGCAACATCCACATCGGGGACTTCGCCGTCATTGGCGCCAATGCCGTGGTGGTGCGGGACGTGGCTCCCGGCGCGGTGGTGGGAGGCATCCCGGCCAGGGAGATCCGCAGGGACGCGGATCCGCTCGCCGCCTACGAGCGCGAGATGGGACTGCGCCCGCCGGTGCGGCGCCCCGAGGCTGTCCCGTCCGTTCCTCCATCGGCGACGTCCGCCGCGCGGTAGTCCAGAAGGGATCAGGGCATGCGAGTGCTCCTCGTCGGTGACTATCCGCCACCGCACGGTGGCGTGGCGATCCACGTCCAACAGCTCCACGGGTACCTGCGCGAGCGCGGGGTGGAGGCGGTGGTGCTGGACATCGGGAAGGGCGGCCGGCCGGCTCCGGACGTCATCCCCGTCCGCACCCCCACGCAGTACGGCAAACGGCTCGCGGGCTTCCTCCGGGACGGGTGGACGGTGCACGTCCACACCAGCGGCAACAACCCGAAGTCCTGGATGCTCGCGGCCACCGCGGGCGTGAGGGCGCCGCGCTCGCCGCGGGTCATCACGCTGCACTCGGGGCTGCTGCCGGACTACCTGGCCGCCTCCGTCTCGCGCCGTGCCTTCGCGCGGGTGGCCCTGGCCGGCTACTCGCGCGTGGTGGCCGTGTCCGAGGCCGTGCGCGAGGCGCTCCTGCGCTGCGGCATCCCCGAGGAGAAGCTCGTGGTGTACCCGGCCTTCTGCGGCTCGCAGGTGCGGCCGGGGGTGGAGCCCCTGGAGGTCCGGGAGGCACGGCGCCGCCGCCGGCCCCTGCTGGCCATGGCGCACCACCCCTCTCCCGTCTACGGCCGCCAGCTGATGTTCCGCGCGTTGAGGGTGCTCGCGGACGAGCTGCCCGGCGTGGGGCTCGCCGTCTTCGGGCCCGGCACCCGCTCGGAGGAGTTCCTCCGCGACGCCCGCGAGTGCCGAGTCGAGCGGCACCTCGAGGACATGGGCGAGCTGGAGCACTCGCGGGCGCTGGCGCTGATCTCCCGCTGCGATGCCTTCATCCGTCCCACCACGCACGACGGTGACGCCATCTCCGTGCGAGAGGCGCTCGCGCTCGGCGTGCCATGCGTGGCCAGCGACGTGTGCGCGCGGCCACACGGGACCTACACCTTCCGCGCGGACAACTCGGTGGACCTGGCGAACCAGGTGCATCGCGCGCTCGCGAACGGGCCCGCGCAGGTGGTGTCACCGGACGCGGGTCCGGTGCTGTTCGAACTGTACGGCGCTCTGGCGCAACCCACGATGCTGGGAGGAGGCGAGACTCATGCGGCGCAGTGAGGAACTGGAGGTGGCCCGCCGGGCCCTTCGTGGCAGGGATCTGGTGGTGTTCTCCAACGACTGGGATGGGGACCCGCTGTCCAAGGTCCACATCATGCGGATCCTCTCCCGGGACAACCGTGTCCTCTGGGTGAACAGCATCGGCAACCGGGCGCCGAAGGCCAACGCGCACGACCTGCAGCGCATCTGGAAGAAGCTGGCCTCGTTCACCGAGGGCATCCGCGAGGTGGAGCCGAACCTCTTCGTGCTCGCCCCGCTGGCCATTCCCTTCTACGGCTCGGAGGCGGTGCGCACCGCGAACCGCGAGCTGCTGCGCGCGCAGGTGCTGCGCGCCATGCGGTCGCTGCACTTCAAGCGGCCCATCTCCTGGTCGTTCCTGCCGGCCTCGGCGCCGGTGTCCGGGCGGCTGGGCGAGGAGTTCGTCGTCTACCACTGCGTGGACGAGTTCTCCGCCTTCAGCGACACCAACGGCCGGCACATCGCCGAGCTGGAGGACAAGCTGATGCGCCGGGCGGACCTGGTCATCACCTCGGCCGAGCGGCTGCGGGAGAACAAGGCGCGCGTCAACCCGAACACGGTGCTGGTGCGCCACGGCGTGGACTTCAACCACTTCGTGAAGGCGTGTGATGCCTCCACGCCGATTCCGGAGGACATCGCGAAGCTGCCTCGCCCCATCCTCGGCTTCTTCGGGCTGGTGGCGGACTGGGTGGATCTGGAGGCCATCGCCGCGGCGGCGAAGGCGCACCCCGAGGGCTCGGTGGTGGTCATCGGCAAGGTGGCGCCGGACGTGGATCCGTCGGTGCTCAAGTCCGAGCCCAACATCCACCTGCTCGGGCGCAAGCAGTACGCGGAGCTGCCCGGCTACTGCCGCGCCTTCGACGTGGCGCTCATGCCCTTCAAGGTGAACGAGCTCACGCTCAACGCCAACCCGCTCAAGGTGCGCGAGTACCTGGCGGCGGGCCTGCCCGTGGTGTCCTCGGACATCCCCGAGGTGCGCAAGGTGGGCCTGTGCAAGCTGGCCAAGGACACCCAGGACTTCGTGCGGAAGATCGACGAGTGCCTCGCGGAGGGCGCCGGCCCCACCCGTGAGCGGGCCGAGCGCATCCGCCACGAGAGCTGGGAGGCGAAGGTGGAGGAGATCCGCACCTTCGTGGGCGAGGCCATGCTCAAGGCCGGGCGCGGGCTGTAGCGCTCAGGGCCCCGTGCACGCGGGGTCCGGAGTGCTCCCGGTGCAGTCGATCATCCGCATGGCCCCGGTGAGCCCGTCGACCTGGAGCAGGTGGTGGACCACACCACCGCGCTCCTTGATGCGGAGGGGCCCCTGGGGCGGTGCCGCGTTCTTGTCGCAGTCCGTGGGGTGTGGACCCGCCGTGCCGCGCTGGCGCGGCTGGGCGCTCCGGGCCAGCCAGCACAGCCCGTCCAGGGCGGAGATGTCCAACGTGTCGGGGACGGGAATCGGCTCGCCCACCGCGACACAGGTGCAGCCCCCCTGACCACAGGCATTCGACTGGCAGGCCGCGGAGGGGCAGTCGACGCCCCACTTGTCGGTCGGGTTCGTGCACCCCAGCTGCTCCCAGCGGATGATGTGCCCCGGGCGGTCCGTGCGCGGGTGCACGGCCAGCCGCACGGGGTACTGGCCCTTGCGGGCGGAGGTGCGGGCCTGGATCGCCAGGATGGAGATCTCCCGGAGCCCATCGCGCTCGCTCTGCTTGAGCCGCACGTCGTCCATGTTCACCAGGGCGACCGAGGTGATCACTCCAATCACCGCGAGCGTCACGGCGATCTCCATCAGGGTCGTTCCCCTCTGGGTCCGCTTCATGGAATCACCCCCGCGTAGGAGTAGTTGCGCGGCATGACCTCGACCGTGGCGGTGCGCCGCTTGTAGCCGTCCTGGGGGTTGCCGTCCGCGTCCAGGACGAAGTCGGTGCCGCTCTTCCTGGCCAGCGCGGGATCCGCCCGCGAGGTGCGAGTGGTCACCGAGAGCTCCACCATGCGCAACCTGCGCATCAGCGCATCCCTCGCGGTGGGCTCGTCCGTGCTGGGCACCCAGAGCGCGCCGTTGGGCATGGGCACCAGCGCGTTGCAGGTCGCGTCACAGGAATCGATCGCCGGACGTGAGGGCGCGGCGGACGCATCGGGGAACCAGACGACATCCGCGTCCAGCTCGGCGAGGTTGTCCTTCACCCCCAGCCGGGCCCGGAGCTGCTCGACATCCCGGGACAGGGCCACCCAGGGGGCGGCGGGCAGGCCAGGAGTGATGTCGGAGGTCTGCTCGTGGCGCTCGAGCACCGGGCCGCCGCTCTTCCAGTTGATGCGGAACGACACTCCACGCACGGGCATGACGAAGGCGCCCGCGGTGTCGTGCTGCCAGAAGTTGGTGTACTCGACCGTCGGGGCCGCCGCGGGGGTCGCGCACAGATCTCCCGCGGGGGGTGGATTGCCCGGCAGGCCCGGCGTCACCGTCACCTGCCAATAGGGGATGGGCGCGCTGGCCACCTCATTGACCGCCCGCACCTGCATGATGCAGGAGGTCCGCGTGGCGGGCTTGACCACCATCACCAGCCGGTTCACCAGCACGGTGGGGTTGGTGAGCATGCACAGGGTGTCGCCACTGCGGTACAGGGCAGGGGAGGGGGGCGGCGTCGGGCACGTGTCCAGCGGGAACATGGGGATGGGTTGGCCCGCCGCGTCTTGCGCCTCGGTGTCCCAGCTCCACACCTGCAAGGCGTCCGAGGCCCGCGTGGCATAGGGGCCCGAGGGCAGCGCGAACAACGTGTCCTCGGGAAACAGGCCGCTGCCGTCGAAGGGCTCCCGTGCGCTGACGGTGATGGCATAGCGTACGTCGGCGTTTCCCGTTGGCCGGCTGCCGAAGACCATGCGCGCGCTTCCCGCCCCGGTGCCCGCCCGCTGCAGGTCGACCACGACCAGATCCCGCACCGCGCGCATGGCGTTCTGCGCGCTCATCAGCGACTCCTCCAGCGTGCCGCGCCGCTGCAGCTCCGCGGCGCTCCACAGGGCCGCCGCGAGCACGATCAGCGAGATGGTGCTGGCCACCATCACCTCGAGGAGGGAGAAGCCTCCGTTTCCAACCACCCGTTGCTTCATGGTCCCACCCGCGTCTGCAGGGCCACCGCCTGGAAGGACTCCCCGCTGCCCTCGTCCTGCCAGCCGACCGTCACGCGCACGTTGACCGTGCGCGTCAGGGTCACTCCCGCCACCTGGCGGTTGAGGACCGGGTCGCCCTGCTCATTGCCCTCCAGCGGCGGATCCACATCGATGCTCACCCGGTACGGCCGGCGCACTTCAGGGTCTCCCGCCGCCGGGGCCTGCAAGGTGGGCGCGCCGCTGGCGCTCCAGTAGACGGTCTCTTCCTTGTGATCCAACGCCGCGATGGCCCCACAAGGCTGGTTCGGGTTGGCCACCGCGTCACACCCGATGCGTGTGACGCGCTCCAACCACCACTCGGCGATGGTGTACGCCTGCGCCTGGGCGAGGTTGCGGCGGTTGAGCTTGGTGACGGCGATCACCGTCCCAGCCACCATGCCGATGCCCAGGATGAGCACCACCGCTGTCACCATGGACTCCAGGAGGGAGACCCCACGGGGTTTCCAGTGGTGGTGCTTCATGGCTCGAGTCCTCACGGCTGCAGGCGCCCGCTCGCGCTCGCGTCCCAGACGCGGATGCGCACCGGCCCGGAGTTGGTCGTCGCGGTCTGGTTGTTCCACCTGGCGGGGTCGCCCTTGACCATCACTTTTCCATCCGCGGTGAGCATGATCAGGTGCTCGTCGTGTACCACCGGGGTGGACAGGCCATGGCCCCCCAGCGGCGTCCCGGAGTTGGGCATCGCCACGCCGGTGTTGCTGGCGAAGGCGTAGAAGCTGCCGCTGTCCGTCGGGCTGAGCTCGCAGGCGTTGGCCGCCTTGCCCACCGCGGTGGTGGTGTACACGCTGTCACCGGCGATGGCCACACCACCCCAGACGAGCTGGCCCTCGCCCAGCTGCTGGGTCCACAGGTGGGTGGCGTTGGCGCAGTTGTTGGCCGTGGGGTTGGCGTCCTCGTAGGCGAGCACGTAGCCGTGCGGCCGGGGGTTCGCCAGGTCGGCCGGCTCGTCGGAGATGTCCGGGTTGTTGGCGGTGCCCAGGTACACGCGCACCACCTTGCCGGTGGCGCCGGCCTGCAGGCGCACCGAGATGCTCGAGTAGACGCCCTGGTGTTGCGCGTCCGAGCGGCCTTCCGTGCTCAGCCGCTGCTTCACGTCCGCCAGCTCGCACACCCTGAACGTCTTGCCCAGACCGCGCTCGGGGTCCACCTGGGTGGTGCTGATGCGGAAGAGCTTGCCGCCCGTCGTGGCGGCGTAGATGAGGTCATACGAGCCGTCCTCGTTGGCATCCACCGCCGCGGGCTCACCGCCCACGCCCTCGCCGTCCGCCAGGGGAACCACGCCGGCCAGCCGGGAGGCGGCCTTGGAGCCCGTGACCTGGACCGGCAGGCCCGTCTTCATGTCCAGCAGGTACAGGGCGCCAGCGGTGCCGGCGTTGGGCACGTAGTCGGTGCCCACCACGGCCACCCACTTGCGGCCGCCCTGCGCCCCGAAGTCCATGCGCACGATGGGCGTGGAGTGACGCGAGCCGCGCGTATCCGGCACCAGGTCGGCGTTCATGTCGGCGAAGGCGTCCTCCACGGTCATCGACGTGACGGAGGTGGGGGCATCGCTCACACCGCTCATCGACACGGCGTCGTTGGCCATGTCGAACTCCCACATGGGCTGCGGGTAGGACGGATGGGACGGATCGGTGATGTCCAGCGCGAACACGACGCCGAGGCTGGGGCCGGTGGGCGTCACGAGCACCGTCTTGGCGCCCTCGGTGGGGCCGGGGTTGGTGCCGATGGTCCAGGCCGGCTGGGTGGAGGTGTTGCCACCCGTGGGGTTGTACGAGCCGAAGCCGAGGTCCACGTCCGCCACGGAGGGCGAGGCGTCCACCAGGGCGCGCTTGCCATTGCCCTGGCGCAGGTAGGACTCCACGTAGTTGGGCAGCAGCTTGCGCGGCAGGTAGGCGAACAGCTCGCGCGCGGTGCCGTAGTTGCGGCTGTCGTTGCAGCCCTCGAAGTGGCCGCGCGCATCGCGCTCCGGCGTGCACGGGTCGTCCTTCATGCGCAGGGCACCGGCCTGCACGCCGTGCAGGTAGCCCTGGGTGGTGCCCACGTAGGCCACCGTGGAGCGCTGGCTCACCCGCGCGTCCGCCATGAAGTTGGAGGTGAACTTGGCCTGCTCGGTGCCCGTGACGCGCGTCCACCAGGGCGGCGTGGAGCCACCGCCAATGATGGCCGGCGTGGACAGCTGGATGCCGCCCATGGGCCAGGTGCGCTTCTGGTTCGTGGACGCCGTGCCGTTGCGGCGCTCCCAGCCATACAGCCAGTTGCGCAGCAGCGCGCGATCCTCCGCTCCGGGAGTGCCTCCGCTGCCATCCAGGTCGCACACCCACCGGCCGCCGTTGGCCGCGCCGCAGTTGGTCGACGAGAAGGCCTCGCCCCCGTTGTTGTCGAGCAGCACGTCCTTCAGCTCGGCCCGGGTGTTGTTCGGCCGCATGGTGATGAGCTTGCGCCAGCCGGTGGGCTCCTCACTGCTCACGACCTCGCCGAGCTTGCGGCCGCCGTCCCACAGCAGCCGGCCGGTGGTGGCGGTGGGGATCTCCGGCTTGTAGAGCTCCTTGAGGTAGAGGTGGCCGCGCTCGGCCAGATCCAACCGGCCATCCACCACGCGGGTGGAGGGCTGGGTCACGCCGTTCTCGAACCAGGTGCGGCCGGGCGTCTCGTACGCCCCGTACAGGACGGTGTTGGCCACGGTGGAGACGGCCGCGCGCCCGTAGTCACCGGCCTTCATCGCCTTGTAGGAGACGTTGATGTTGCGGATGGTGGGCTGGCACGTGTCGTCCTTGCTCCGCATGATGGAGCGCCAGCACAGCTGGGAGCCGGTGAGGCTGCGCTGCAGGAAGTCCCGGATGGTCGCCGTCGAGTCGCGCTGCGCGCCGTTGGCCGGCGGCTCGTCCAGCGGCACGTCCGTCCAGGTGGGGTTGTCGTTGACCGACAGGGTGGGGTTGGTCGTGCTGCAGTTGGCCGTGCACACCTTGCAGTCGAGCGCCACCTGGTAGGTGATGCGCGGCCGATCCTCGGCCGGACGGGTCCGGCACAGGGCCGGATTGGTGGAGCTGTAATAGGGCTCGTCCACCGCCCGGAACGTCACCTCGGTGATGGTGTAGTCCTGGGAGATGCTCGGGGACAGGTCCCCCGAGACCACGGCCGAGCGCACCACGCCGCCGTTGGACTTGTGGATCATGAAGCTCACGTCGTTGAAGTCGCGGTCACCGCCGCCGGAGAGGTCCTCGAAGCCGAGGACCCACCGGAACTTGTCGGTGGAGGGCGCGCCCACCAGGACGTGGGGCAGCACGTTGCGGCCGCTCGTGTCGGCCTTCACGTAGGCCTTCTCGTGCGGCATGTTCAGGTTGCGGTAGGCCGGCTCCGTCTGCAGGCGGTTGAGCGTGGCCTGGTCCAGCCAGCCCTCGAGCGCCTCACCGGTCTGGTTGCAGGTGCCCGCGCCATACGCGCAGCCGATGTCGCGTTTGGCTACCACGGAGATGTTGTTGCCCGCCGCGTCCCTGGCGGTGGTGGGGGCCAGGGCGTTCTGATCCATGTTCAGCAACGTCTTGGAGAAGAAGACCACCGTGGGGCTGACGAGGTGGAGCTTGCAGGCGCCACCTGGCGCGGGGTCGAAGCTCAGGCAGGGATACACCTGCGGGGACCCGCCGCCCGGAGCGTGGTTGGGATTGCCCCAGGACACCATGTAGAAGACGATCTCCTCGTCGCCCTTGATCTCTCCCAGGTTGACCGTGCGGTCGCGCTCCTCGTTGAGCTGATTGTCCGGAGGCGTGACCAACGGCCGGCCATCCTGGTCGTACGCGGAGGCGTTGTAGTCGGGGATGCCGTTGAACTGGCCCGAGGAGTCCCCCACCGGCGTCATGTTGTTGTAGGTGCTGGTGTCGGTGTCGTCGTCGGAGTGCAGGAAGATGAGGTGACCGATGCCCCGGCCCTTCTCGGTGCTGTCAGCGCTCACCCTCTTGTTCTTGTCGTCGATCGGCTCCAGGAGGTTGGGGATGGTGGGGTAGAGCCCCTGATCGCTGAACTGCGAGCCGGAACGGTTGGCCGAGGGCGCCTGGCCCACGAGGTGGACCGAGATGTTGCGGCTGGTCTGGCCAGGGCGGGCGTCCTTCAGCGTCTGGGTGATGAAGGTCCCGGTGTTGCACTCCCGGAGGGCCAGCTCCGGCTCGTAGAAGGTCTTGCCGTTGAAGGTGAAGGTGCGCGATGGGCAGCGGCGGTTGGTGCCACCGATGTAATCGCGGGTCATGGACAACGAGTAGAGGTCCTCGTGGAAGTCCGCGATGCCGTTGTTGTCGCTGTCCGCGAGCTTGTCGTCGCTGCTGTCCTTCGGGGTGCCGTTGGTGTTGATGTACCCGCGGGTGATGAGGTCTTTGTAATAGAAGTAGCCGAGCGCGGCGGAGTTGCCGGCGGACTCGTACAGGTAGCTGACGCTCACCTGCTGGGTGAAGGGGAAGTAGATGTGCTCGGTGTTGAGCACCTCGAGGTTGGTGTTCAACCGGATCGCGGGCGGGTTGTCGTTGGTGAGGGAGACGGACGTCCAGTCGAAGCCCGCCGAGGGGCTGAAGTCCGGCTGACGGTCCTGTCCGGTGGTGTCGTGGCAGAGCGCCACCAGACCACCGTTCCCACTGGGTCCACCTGTCTGGGCCGTGGCGGCCGAGGCGCAGAGCAGCGCCACCATCAGGGTCTTACGAGGCGCGTGCATTTCAGTTCCTCTTGGCGGGCGTCCGCGAGCTGGGGGCCGGGGTGGCCGGGGTGGCCGGCGTCTGGGCGCTGCGCAGGTAGGAGATGAGGTCGCTGACGTACTGGGGCTGCAACTGGCGCGGATCGCACTGCGTGTCCGCCCGCACCTTCCAGGGGTCCTTCACCCACTTGCGCAGCTCGGTGCCCGAGTGGGTGCTCAGCCAGAGGGAGAGGTTGGCCGGGGCGGCGTTCTTTCCGTCCGGACGGGCGGGCTCCGCCACGTGGCACTGCGCGCAGGCCGCCTCGAAGGCCTTCTTGCCGAAATCGGCGTCGCCCGCGCTCGCTGGGAGCGCCAGCAGCAGCGGGAGGAGCAGGAAGGGTCGGTTCATTACGAGCCTCGAATACCGGTGGGGGGGTGGGGCGAGGGGGGGAACTTCAGAAGGTGGTGCCTTGGGCGATATTGGGGGGCGACGTGTCCAGCGACGTGCCCGACGTCTTGTCCGAGCCGCCGAGCTTCTGTCCGCCGTAGCCGCTGGCGACTTGCGACGACAACCCCGCGGACACGAGGACACGCACCACGGACCGCGCGAGCACGACGCCGCCCTTCCCCTGCACCTCGCCCATGGACACCAGCCAGACGGAGCTGTTGGTATCATCGCGGCGACCATCGTTCGGGTTGCCTGGCTCGTCCTTGTCGTCGTCGTCGTCGTGCATGAAGACGCGATAGAAGACCGTGGACTGCTCGGGGAACGAGATGTAGGTGCGGCCGTTCGGGTCGCGCATCTCCCGCATGGGCGTCGCGACATTGGGATCCACCGCCTGGCCCGCGCCCGCCAACAGGCTGTAGCGGCTCTGGGGGATCACCTCGTACCAGCCGTTGCCCGGGAAGTCGGGCTCGTTCACCACCCCATCCAGGCCCTGCCCGGCCGAGTAGAGATCGCCGAGCTGGGCCATCACCGCGTTGAAGTTGTTGTTGTTGGCGCCATTGCCCAACAAGGTGGTGAGCACCTCCCGCCCTTCGGCCAGGCCCGCCTCGGCGGCGAAGAAGGCCTCGCGCGTACGCCGCTCACCTCCCTGCAGCTCGCTCTCCTGGCTGACGATGCGCAGGCTCACCAGCGTGGCCGCGGTCACCACCGCCAGTGTCCCAAGAGCCACCAGCAACGTCATGCCACGCGGATGTCGACGGTGTAGGCGAACCTGATTCATCCGGGCTCTCTCCAAACAGGAATAAAACGGGATATTCGATCATCCCGTCCGTTTCCAGTATGTCAAGAACCGAATGGGTGACCAAGCCCGTAGGGCGATTTTACTTGTAGCTGACACTTCCGCGAGATCCCCGGTGCGGGGGAAACCGGGCCATCGCACGACATCCAGAGTCGTCTCAGCGGATGAGAAAAACAGGCCGCTCCCGAGTCAGAGCAGCTTGCCGGGGTTGAGGAGGCCGAGCGGATCGAGCGCGGTCTTGATGGCGTGGTGGAGCCGCAGGGACTCGGGGCCGAGCTGAGCGGCGAGGAAGGGGCGCTTGAGCGCGCCGACCCCGTGCTCGCCGGTGATGGTGCCGCCCATGTCGAGCACCACGCGGAGGATGTCGTCGAAGGCCGCCTTGGCCCGCGCCACCGCGTCCGGATCGTTCCGGTCGAAGACGAGGGTGGGGTGCATGTTCCCATCGCCCGCGTGGCCGAACGTGCCGATGAGCACGCCGCGCCGCTCGGCGATGAGCTCGACGGCCGCGAGCAGCTCCGCGATGCGAGAGAGCGGCACGCCCACGTCGTCGAGCAGCGTCGCCCCCTGGCGCTCGAGCGCGGGAAAGGCGAGCCGGCGCGCGACGAGCAGCAGCTCGCCCTCGGCCTCGTCGGCGGAGTGCGCGACGAAGGTCGCCCCGGCGGCCTCGCAGGCGGCCACCATCCGCGTGCACTCCGCCACGCCCTGCTCACCCCCGGCATCCGAGCGCGCCAGCAGGAGCGCCGCGGACTCGACGTCCAGACCCAGGGGCTTGAAGGACTCGACGGCGCGCACCGTGGTCCGGTCCATCAGCTCGAGGACGGAGGGGCGGGTGCTCGCCATGATCTCCGTGACGGCCGCGCCAGCGCCGACGAGCGTTGGAAACGAGGCGACGAGCGTCGTGGCCGGGGGAGGGCGCGGGCGCAGCCGCAGCGTGGCCTCGGTGACGACACCGAGCGTGCCCTCGGAGCCGACGAAGAGCCGGGTGAGATCGTATCCGGCGACGTTCTTGACCGTGCGGCCGCCGGTGCGGACGACGGAGCCATCCGCGAGCACGGCCTCCAGCCCGAGCACGGCATCCCCGGTCACGCCGTACTTCACGCAGCACAGGCCGCCGGCGTTGGTGGCGACGTTGCCGCCGATGGTCGAGAACTCCCAGCTCGCGGGATCCGGCGCGTACCAGAGCCCCTGCTCCGCCGCGGCCGCCTTGAGCGCGCCGTTGAGCACGCCCGGCTGGACGACGGCGAGCATGCCGCGCCGGTCGATCTCCAGGATGCGGTTCATCCGCGTGAGCGAGAGCACGACGCAGCCGTCCGTGGCGTTCGCGCCGCCCGACAGCCCCGAGCCCGCTCCGCGGGCGACCACCGGCACGCGCAGTGCCGCCGCGACGCGGAGCACGGCCTGGACCTCGGCCGTCGAGGCCGGACGGACGAGGACCCCTGGGACACCGGCCTCGGCCCAGCCCGCCTGGTCGCGGCGGTGCGCTTCGAGCACGTCGGGATCGGTGACGAGTGCCTCGGGGGGCAGGACGGACGCGAGCTCGCGGATCAGGTTCACGCTCATCGGCCCGTCACGCTACCACGGGGGCGCTCAGGCCTCGGCCGAGATCACCCACTCGGAGAGCCCCTGCACCAGCTTCCGGGCATCCTCGCGCGAAGGCAGTCCGGCGAGCCGCACGAGCTCCTCCTGCTCGACGCTCTCCTCCACCTCTCGCTGGAGGGTGCGCAGGGCCTCGCGGCGCGCCTCGTGGATGCGTCGCCGCGCCGCCTCGTCCAGCCGGCTCAGGACCCACGCGTCGATCTCCCAGGACAGCTCGGCGTGCCGCAGCTCGTCCGGAGCGATGTGGGCCAGGGACTGGCGCACCCGCGCGTCTCCGGCACACCGGGCCTGCCACCCGGCGAGCAGCGCGCCGAACGTCTCGCGCACGCAGCCCTCCACGGCGTTCTCCAGGGCCAGCCGCTCCAGGGAGCGAGGCTGGAAGGGCTCCACCTCCACGGCGGGCACGGGCGCGCCGTGCCGCTCGGCCAGCGTGCCCATGGCGCGTGCATGCCGCACCTCGTCCGCGGCGGCGCGCCGGGCCGCGCGTACCAGGCGGGCGGGGGCCCCCTGTGCCTCCAGCTCCCGCGCGAGCCGCTCGAAGGCGGGGACGGAGGCGGCCTCCAGGTGGGCCATGCTCGCGAACAGCGCCCCGAGCGCGGACACACGACCGTCCACGGAACCGTCACTGAGCAGGCCCTCGGGACGGCGGCCCTCGCACAGGAAGGTGACGGTGCACGTCACCATCTCGGGCGTGCCGCCATCACCGTTCTGGAGGCTGCAGGGTCCTGGGGGGTTGTCCTGGGGGGCCACGGCCACGCACAGCTCCTCGCAGGACGCGCCCGGAGCGGGCGTGCCGCCATCGGCCAGTTGGATCTCCGCGATGCGGAACGTCTGGTTGCCCTTGGAGGGCTGGCCGCTGCCCTCGCCAGCGGGGCCGCACGAGCTCTCGTACAGGTTGCAACCGAGCAGTGGGAGGGTGGGGGCCGCGAGCAGCAACCGGGCCAGGGTACGGCGGAGCATCCTGCGGGACATGGACACCTCGTGCATTCACGACCTGCCGGCCCACAGGCACACGAGAGTCTGTCACATCCCGCGCACGGGTGAATCCCCTTCAGCGCTTGAAGCGCTCCACGGTGGAGGTCTCGGTGAAGTCCCCGTTGGAGCCGCCGCCCGTCACCAGCACCTCACCGGTATGGAGCAGCGTCGCGGCGTGGTCCCAGCGCGACTGCTGCATGGGGGCCGTCGGCAGCCACGTGTTCGTGGCCGGGTCGTACAGGGCCGCGTTCGCCGTGCCGTTGCCCGTCACCAGCACCTCGCCCGAGAAGAGCAGGGTCGCGCTGAGCTTGCCCCCCGACACCGGGCAGGGCGGAGCCGGGAGCCACGTCTCGCTGTACGGGTCGAACAGCTCCGCCGAGCCGGCGCTGTCGCCACCGACCACCAGGACGTAGCCCGAGTACAGCTCGACCGCGACGTGGAAGGCGCGGGACTGCTGCATGGAGGGTCCCGGCGTCCAGGTGTCGGTGGCCGGATCGTACAGCTCCGTCGAGTTGCCCGGACCGGACCACGAGCCGCCCGTCACCAGCACCTTGCCCGAGTAGAGGACCGTGGAGGTGTGGCCCTCGCGCTTCTCGTTCATGTAGCTGGCGATGCTCCAGCTGTCGGTGGCCGGGTCGTACAGCTTCGCGTCGCGCGTGACGTGGATGGAGCCGTAGTTGCCGCCCGTCATCAGCACCTTGCCCGAGTCCAGCAGCACCGTGGAGTGGCCGAGCCGGCCCCCCGAGGCGTTGGCCGTGTTGTTCCACGTATCCGTGGCCGGGTCATACACCTCCGCGAAGTCGGGCAGGGCCGGGCCCGCCGACGAGATGTGGCGGCCACCGACGACCAGCACCTTGCCCGACGGGAGCAGCGTGGCGGTGTGGTCGTAGCGCGACTTCTTCATGAACCCCGCGGGGCGCCAGCTGTCGGTGTACGGGTTGTAGATCTGCCCGCGCACCACGGAGCCCGCGCTGTCGTAGCCGCCCGCCACCAGCACCTCGCCCGAGCTGAGCAGCGTCGCGGTGTGGGCCTGCTCCTCGGTGAACATGGACCTGTTGCTGCTCCAAGTTCCCTGCACGGAGAGGGCCGACTCGTGTGTCCTCAGCGCGGCGCCGGAGGCGGGCGCCTCGGGTTGGCAACCCGTGACGAGCGAGACGACACCTGCCATCAGCAATGACAACCGAAGCTTCTGCATGGACATCACTCCCTGGAGTAGGCCGCGGCCCACACGGTTCGGGCTCGCGCCCGGACAGACTAAGACGAAGTGCCGGGCATGCAAGGCAATTGGTACTACCTGGGAATTCTCGCTCTCCTGGCGCGCCCCGACACCAAAACGGGCCCACCTGCAACCCCCCGGTGACGTCCGTTTGCCTGCCCCATCGTTTGCTTGACATTACCCACCCCCCCGGGGTTAGTTAGTTTGCGTTCACTAACTTATCTCGGGCCGAGCAATCACCCCTCTCGCGGAGGGGGGCGGCGACGGGAGCACGGGTATGCGGAAACTTCATCGACAGGGCAGGACGGGCAAGGCGCCGGTGTACAAGGTGCTGGTGGCGGGTGGGCTGGTGCTGACGCTGGGCGCGGGCTGCGGAGGGCGCGTGGACGCCGCGCAGAGCAAGAAGGGGCAGCAGCAGGCCTCGGCCCAGGAGGCCGCGGTGAAGGCGGACACGGTGCAGGTGGGCGAGGCGAAGGTGCCGCGCTACCTCACGCTCACCGGCTCGCTGTCGGCCTTCGAGGACTCGGACGTGGCGGCCGGTGCCATGGGCAAGGTGGTGTCCGTGCACGTCGAGCGCGGCTCGGTGGTGAAGAAGGGAGACGTGCTGGTGAAGCTGGATGGGCGCTCGGCCACGGCGAGTCTCGAGGAGGCCCGGGCCCAGCTGTCCCTGGCGAAGTCCCAGCAGCAGCTGGCCGACGCCGACTGCGCGCGCAGCGAGAAGCTCTCCAAGGAGGGCAGCATCTCCTCCGCCGACTTCGACCGCTCCCAGGCCCAGTGCCGCAACGCGGCGGCCCAGGTCGCTTCCGCCACCGCCCGCCTGTCCATGCTGGAGATCAGCATGACGGACACCACCATCCGCGCCCCCTTCGATGGGGTGGTGTCCGAGCGCGTGGTGTCGGTGGGTGAGTACGTCCGGCAGGACTCGAAGGTGGTGACGCTGGTGGCGTTGGATCCGCTGCGGCTGTCGCTCACCGTGCCGGAGTCCTCGGCGGCCTTCATCCAGAAGGATCAGTCGGTGGAGTTCACGCTGACGGCGGCGCCGAACGTGGTGCACAAGACGAAGGTGTCCTTCGTGGGCGCGGGCCTGCGCAATGGCACCCGGGACCTGGTGGTGGAGGCGCTCGTTCCGAACAAGGACCGCGCGCTGCTGCCGGGCCAGTTCGCCACCGCGAAGGTGCAGCTCGGCGAGCAGCAGCTGCCAGTGGTGCCGCGCTCGGCGGTGCTGGAGGACGGCGCGCGCCGCAAGCTCTTCGTGGTGAGCGACGGGCGGCTGGAGGAGCGCTTCGTCCAGGTGAGCGAGTCCTCGTCGGATTCGCTGGGTGTGATGGCGGGCGTTCGCGTGGGCGAGCGCGTGGTGGCGGTGGCGCGGGAAGACCTGCGCGACGGCCAGAAGCTGCAGTAGGCGAGGACACCACACATGCAATGGCTAGCCAGTATCTGTGTCCGTAAGCCCGTCTTCGCGTCGGTGCTCATCCTGCTGATCTGCGTGCTCGGCATCGCCGGGTACTCGAAGCTCACCGTCGACCGCTTCCCCAAGCTCGACTTCCCCACCGTGGTGGTGATCACGCGCCTGCCCGGCTCCTCTCCCGAGGAGATGGAGACGGACGTCACCGAGAAGGTCGAGGAGGCGGTCAACACCATCTCCGGCATCGACGAGATGTCCTCCATCACCGCGGAGGGCGTCAGCCAGGTCATCGTCACGTTCGTCCTGGAGAAGGACGTGGACGTGGCCGTGCAGGAGGTGCGCGACCGCATCAACCAGATCACCTACGAGCTGCCACGCGACGTGGAGACGCCGCTGGTGCAGAAGTTCGATCCGGACGCCGTGCCGGTCATCATCCTGGCGGTCCAGGGTGAGCGGCCCGTGCGCGAGCTCACCGAGTACGCGGACCGCGTGCTGCGCCGCCGGCTGGAGACGGTGCCGGGCGTGGGCCAGGTGTCGCTCATCGGTGGCCGCAAGCGCCAGGTGAACGTGTGGATGGACCCGGTGAAGATGCGCGCGGCGGGCGTGAGCTCGGCGGACGTGCAGCGGGCGCTGTCCGGGCAGAACATGTCGATGCCGGGCGGAAGCATCGAGACGGGTCCGGAGCGCCTCACCCTGCGTCTGCGCGGGCGCGTCTCCAGCGTGGAGGAGCTGGGCCAGCTCGTGCTGCGCGAGAGCAACGGTCACATCCTGCGCGTGCAGGACGTGGCCCGGGTGGAGGACGGCCAGGTGGAGGCGGACACGGCGGCCGTGCGTGATGGCAAGCCGGCGGTGCTCCTGTCCATCCGCAAGCAGTCCGGTGAGAACACCGTGGCCCTGGTGCAGGAGGTGCGCCGCCGGGTGGGTGAGCTCAGCCAGACGCTGCCGGCGGGCTACTCGCTGGAAGTGGTGCGCGACAACTCGGAGACCACCATCACCAGCGTGAACGCGGTGAAGGAGCACCTGCTGCTGGGCGGCGTCTTCGCCGCGCTGGTGGTGCTCCTGTTCCTCGGTAGCTGGCGCAGCACCCTGATCGCCGCGCTCGCCATCCCCACCTCCATCATCGGCACCTTCGCGCTGATGAACGCGGCGGGGCTCAACCTCAACACCATCAGCCTGCTGGCGCTCGCGCTGGCGGTGGGCATCGTCATCGACGACGCCATCGTGGTGCTGGAGAACATCCACCGCTTCATCCACGAGAAGAAGCTCAAGCCCTTCCCGGCGGCCATCCTGGCCACGAAGGAGATCGGCCTCGCGGTGCTCGCGACCACGCTGTCGCTCATCGCGGTGTTCCTCCCGGTGGCCTTCATGGGAGGCATCCCCGGTCGCTTCCTGAGCAGCTTCGGCTGGACGATGGCCTTCTCCATCGCAGTGTCGCTGCTGGTGTCCTTCACGCTCACGCCCATGCTGTGCGCGCGCTGGCTGGTGGGCGGCTCGGCGGCTCCGGATCATGGCCACCACCGCAAGCCCCTGCTCGAGCGCGTCACCGACGTGGTCTACATGCCCCTCGAGCGCGCCTACGAGCGCGCCCTGCGCTGGGTGATGGCGCACCGCGGCCTGATGGTGGTGGCGTCGGTGCTCACGCTGGGCTCCTGCGTGCCGCTCATGAAGGCGGTGCCCACGGGCTTCCTCCCCAAGAGCGACGAGGCCCAGTACCAGGTGACCATCCGCATGCCGGAGGGCACCAGCCTGGACTCCACCCTCCTGGTGTCCGAGCGCGTGGCGCGTGAGATCCGCGAGAAGCTGCCGGAGGTGACGCTCTCCACGCTCGTCACCATCGGCGACAGCGCGGACAAGACCCCCAACGTGGCCGGCATCTTCGTGAGGATCGTCGACCCGGATCAGCGCCGGGAGACCCAGGACGACATCATGAACCGGGTGCGCCAGGAGATCACCTCCAAGCTGCCCAAGGAGTACCGGGTGAGCGTGTCCAACGCGCCCCTCTTCAGTGGCGCCGGCACCCAGGCCGCGGTCCAGTACGTGGTGACGGGCCCCGACTTCGACGAGCTGGGCAAGCAGGCCAGCGTGCTGCTCGGGAAGCTGAAGCAGATCCCCGGTGTGGTGGACGCGGACAGCAACCTCATCATCGGCAAGCCCGAGGTGAGCGCGTACATCGATCGCTCGCGCGCCGCCGACCTGGGCGTGCAGGTGCCCGACGTGGCCAGCACCCTGCAGATGCTGGTGGGTGGCTTCGACGTGTCCACCTACGTGGAGAACGGCAACCTGTACGACGTGCGGCTGCGCGCCGAGCCGGGCTCTCGCGACAGCGTGGAGGCGCTGGGGCAGGTGACCGTGCCCTCCATGCGGCTGGGCTCGGTGCCCCTGACGGACGTGGTGAAGCTGCGCGAGGAGGAGGGTCCCTCGCAGATCAACCGCATGAACCGCCAGCGGCAGATCATGCTCTCGGCCAACACCGCTCCGGGCGTGAGCACGGGTACGGTCGTGGAGCAGTTCAACAAGGTCATCGAGGAGACGAAGCTGCCGGCCGGCTACGTGGCCAAGCCCGCGGGTCAGTCCCGCGAGATCGCCCGCACGGCCATCAACTTCCTCATGGCCTTCGCGCTGGCCTTCGTCTTCATGTACCTGATCCTCGCCGCGCAGTTCGAGTCGTGGATCCACCCCATCACCATCCTCGTCTCCCTGCCGCTCACCGTGCCCTTCGCGCTGGTGTCGCTGCTCATCTTCAAGCAGTCGCTCGACCTGTACTCGATGCTCGGCCTGCTGGTGCTCTTCGGCGTGGTGAAGAAGAACTCCATTCTGCAGATCGACCACACCAACCAGCTGCGGCGCGAGGGTCTGCCCCGGCTGGAGGCCATCGTCCACGGAAGCAAGGACCGGTTGCGCCCCATCCTCATGACCACCCTGTCCTTCGTGGCGGGCATGATTCCCTTGTTGCTGTCCAAGGGCGTGGGTGCGAGCTTCAACCAGGCCACCGCGGGCGTGGTGGTGGGTGGCCAGACGCTGTCGCTGGTTCTCACACTGTTGATGACGCCGGTGGTGTATTCACTCTTCGATGATGCCTCGGCGTGGTTCAGCCGGAAGTTCGGCTCCAAGCGCTCGCCCGAGGAGACGGGCGAGGCCGAGGTGGCCCGGGCCTACGGCGGCGGTCACCTGACCGAGCTGCGGCCCTCGAATGATCAGGAGGCGGCATGATTGCCCTGCTAGCACTGACACTGACCGTGAGCACCGCGACGCCGGTGCTCACCCTCGACGAGGCGCTTCAGGCCGCGCGCGAGAACAGCCTGGACCTCCAGGTGGCTCGCGCCCGGCTGGAGCAGGCACGGCTTGCGTCCAACAGGGCGTGGGCGGCCTACCTGCCCACGGTCTCCGTGGGCGGCAGCTACACCCGTAACTCCAACGAAGCCGTGGTGGCGTTTCCCGGTGGCGGGCCCGAGATCGTCATCCAGCCGTACGACCAGCTCGCCGCCCAGGCGGAAGTCCGGCAGGCCATTCTCGCCCCGTCGCTGTGGCCCGCCATCCGCAACGCGGGCATCGCCGCGGACGTGGCGGAGCTGAACACGGAGAACGCTCGGCGGGAGATCCTCTTCGCCGTGGCCCAGGCCTACTTCGGGGCCGCGAGCTACCAGGAGGCCATCCGCGCCGCGGAGTTCCTGCTGCAGGTCAACCAGGCGCGCGAGCAGGACACGCAGAAGCGCTTCGACGCGGGCACGGTGACGCGGGTGGCGCTCCTCCGGGCGCAGCTCGACCGGGCGCGCGCCGAGCAGGACCTGGTGCGCTCCCGCAACGCCTTCGCCTCCGCGAGGCTGGCGCTCGCCACGCTCATCCAGCGCAAAGCGGACTTCGCGCTGGAGCTGCCGCCGGTGCCGCAGGTGCCAGCCAACAGCGACGAGGAGCTCATCAAGCAGGGCCTGGAGCAGCGGCCGGACGTGGCCGCCGCGCGGCGCAACCTGGATCTGGCGGTGGGCCGCCGCACGGGCGTGTGGTTCTCCTACGCTCCCTCGGTGGGCTTCTCGGGCGTCTACCGCGTCAGCAACGCGGCGGGCTTCACGGGGCAGAACGACTCGTGGGCGTTGACGCTCAGCGCGCAGTGGACGCTGTGGGACGGCGGCATCCGGGAGATCAACCTGCGCGAGGAGTCCGCCCGCGTGGCCGAGGCCTCGGCGCAGCAGAAGCAGGCGGAGGCGCGCACCGTGGAAGAGGTGTCCCGCTCCCGGCTGGACTACGAGAACGCCAAGGCGAACCTGGCCAAGGCCGAGGAGGCCCTGTCGCTGGCGCGTGAGACGCAGCGCCTCACGGAGATCAGCTTCAAGGCCGGTGTGGCCACCTACCTGGAGGTCGCGGACGCCAACTCGGCGCTGACGAACGCCGAGGTGGGTGCCATCTCCGAGCGCCTGCAGACGTCGCTCGCGGCCCTGCGCCTGCTCCGGGCCGCCGGGCTCTTCATGAAGGAGTAGGGCCCCCGAGGCCCTCGGACGGGGCTCCGCTCCTGACGGGCGGAGTCCTCAGTCCCACGTCATCTGGTACTCGGTGTCGAGCGGACCGATGGGGTGGGCGGTGAGCTTGAAGCCCTTCACCTTGGCGGCCTCGAACGTCCCCTGCATTCCGCCTTCCGTATAGGCGCGGGGCATGAAGTCGCGCTTGTAGGTGAGGACGGCGCTCCGGGGTCCCGTCAGGTGCGTGGAGACCTCGGCGCTCTTCCACGTGGTGTGGAACGCGGAGGGCATGGTGTCGAGCAACCGGGAGGGCCCTCCCCGCGACAGCAGCAACACGGCCCGTCCCGCCGTGGACGAGTAGAAGCTCATGGCGGACTGGTAGCCCATCTGCCACAGCGCCTTCTCGACGCCCCCGTACTTCTCCGCGAGGAGCTCCGCCGCCGTGTAGGTCATTTCGATGAGCGAGCGGTAGGGGTAGTTGAAGTAGTCCATGAAGCGCCCCTCGTGTGCCACCGCGAGGCAGCGCTTGACGGCGTGCTCGTCTCCCAGCTGCCGCACCACCTCCAACACGCTGTTGAAAACGACGCCCCGGATGCTCTCCGCGGGGTCGACGAGAGACAGGCGCCACTCCAGCTCTTCCCGCGAGCCGGGGGACATGGTGGGGCTGATGAGACTCCGGCTTTCCATGCGCGTCACCGTTCCGCCTGAAGGGCCTGGCTGGGCAGGCCTCCAGAGGGGCCCGAGGGCCCGAGAGTGAGAGACCACTCCCCCCTCATCAGCCTAACCCGTCGGACCGTGTGACGGTAAGAGGGGGCGAGGGGAGGGGCGTGGAGACGTCTTCTCGCAGGCACTTCCGCTCGTGTGCCCGGACGTTGTGTAGGGCGCTTCACTCCGCGCGTGGATCCGCGGCCGCACGGCCTGTGATGATTTCCTCGATCCTCGCGTATTGGCGCGCCAGGCGAGCGTAATCACCGGGGCGGATGTCGCGTTGGTCCAGGGTGCGGCTCAGGTCCTCCCGGACGGCCAGGTAGTCCGCGGCGGGAAGCCCGCAGGTGTGCTCCAGGGCACGTGCCGCCTCGTCCTCCGGCAGCGTGAGGGGGATGCCCAACCGCTCGTGCATCCGCCGCCGGAGCTGCCGGGCCAGCTCCGGCACCAGCTCGCGCTCCACCTTCGAGCGCCGGGCGAGCCAGCCCAGGGAGCGCACGTACTCCACTGCCGAGCGGTGCTTCTCCACCACGAGCGGACGGGGGGGACCGAAGCGGGTTCCGCGCGACACGGCGTAGAGCAGCCCCACCACCAGGCCCTGGGCCACGAACACCCACAGGGCACGGGCCGACGGCGGCTCCGGCCTGGGCTCCACGCCGTGGTGGTACTCGTCGAACGCGATCGGCCCTCGCGCCGCCAGCGCGTCCCAGAAGCGCAGGTTGTCCAGCAGCTCCAGCCGCCGGTTCTCCGCCAGGTCCACCCCCGCCAGCACGTACACCTCGCCCTGGCCCACCGGCACCCGCCACATCACCGCCGCGCCCTTCGTTCCCGCCAGGGGCACCGCCTCCGGATGCTCCACCACGAGGCCACGATCCAGTGACACCCGGAAGCGCTCCAGCCCTCGCGCCGCGCCCACCGGCACCCAGACGCGCGCCGTCGTCCCCGTGAGATCCTTCTCCCCCTCGGGGAGGCCCTCGGAGCCCGGTGACGACAGCGGGCCCGAGGAGACCTGGAGCCAGTCGTCCAGGTGCGGCTGCTTGCCCTTCGGCTCCCTCGACACGAGGTAGACGAGCGTTCCTCCCCTGGAGACCCACTGGCGGAGGGCATCGGCCTCCTCCTCGGAGACGGACCGCCCCGCTGGCGCCGCCACCACCAGCGTGCGCACGCTCGAGGGAGGTCCCGCTTCTCCAAACGCCTCCCGGGGCGCCGAGACCGGCGCGCCCGACTCCTGGAGATACAGATACAGCGCTCGCAGGCCCTGGGGCCCCGGGTTGTCCACCGAGGGCACCGTCGACTGGGGGGGCGTCTGGTTCACCGCGAGCCCCAGCGCCAGTGCGAGCGCCACCAGCACGCCGTAGATGGCCGCCGTCCTCAAACCCTTCATGCCGCGGCTCCCGCCAGCTCGCGGTGGAGCTGCTCCACCTGGTCCACGAAGCGCGCGGCGTCCTCCGCTGGCACCGGCTCCAGCGAATAGAAGGCCCGGTCGTACCAGCGCACCAGCCGCTCCACCTCGCGCGTGAGCTGCGTGGAGGCCCCCCGCCCGGGCATCTCGCCCACCAGCTCGCGGTTCGTCTTCACGCGATCCGGCCGGGCCAGCCGCTTCGCCTCCAGCGAGGACAGCAGCGCCAGCAGTCCCTCCCGGATGGCCTCGCGTGGCTGGCCCGCCAGCGCCTTCCGGGCCCGCGTCAGGTGCTCACCGGGCGAGTCCAGTACCAGCGCCGCCGCCGGGCCCGTACCGGCTTCCTCCCTCCGCCGCGCGGAGCCCCGCCTCCAGTGGCGCAGGCGCAGCGCCGCGAAGAGCACCACCGCGAACCCCAGCACCAGCACCGCCGTCCGCGTGCCCGTCGCGAAGCTCTGCGCCTCGCTCGTCTGTAGCAGGTCCTCCAGCCACTCCTTCACCGTGCGCACCAGCCGTTGGAGGAGATCTCCCTGGCGATCCCGTGCCAGGGCGAACTCGGGCCGCGAGAGGATCTCTTGCAGCCGGGCTGGCTCGGAGCGGGGCGCGGGGTTCTCCGCGCTCGCGGGGGCCGAGAGCTGCGCGCAGACGCCCTGGAGGCGGCGGGCCGCCGTCCGGGCGCGCTCCTCGGGTGTGTCGTCGTCCGGCGAGCGCAGCGGCAGGCCTCCCCAGCGGTGCTCCAGGGCGTCGAGCCGTGCGTCCAGCGACTCCGGCGCTCGCGTGGCCAGCTCCACGAGCTGCTGGGCTTCCCGTGCATGTCCGTCGCAGGGCACGGCCGCGAGCCACAGCAGCACCCACCCAGGCATCAACGCGCCTCCAGGCGCCGCTCGAGATCCAACCCCTCCCGGCGCACGCGCATGTCCAGATAGAACAAGGCGTAGAAGACGAGCGCCAGCGGGCTGAACACGGCCTGTCCCGCCACCTGGAGCAGCTCGGTGGGAACGAGGATGAGCTGGGGCACCGGGTTGGCCGCCACGGACGCCGGATCGAGCGGATTGCGGTAGGCGAGCTGGACGAGCAGCGCGGGCAGACCGGACAGCAGGCTCACCGCCAGCAGGATGACCGACACCACGGTGACGAGGATCATCGCCCGCACCGTCACGCGCCCGAGGAAGCCCGGCTCCACCCGCCCCGACAGCAGCTGGCCCGAGCGCCGGAAGGCGCTCGCCGCCGACAGGTCCTCCATGGCCACCACCGGGGCCAGCAGCGAGAAGCGCAGCAGGTACCAGAGGATGCCGCCCGCCAGGCCGAGCAGGAGCAGCAGCACGCCCACCCCCAACAGGACACCGCCGGCCAGCCGGGCGCCCGTGCCGCTCGACAGCGCCACCAGACCCGCGCCCGCCCCGGTCACCAGCCCTCCGGGGATCGCCATCAGCAGGTTGGCGCCCACCGCCCACAGCAGCGACAGCATGAAGGCACCGGTGAGCGTCCCGAGCCGCTTCAGCCCGCGCCGCAGGCCCTCCACCGGGCTCACCGTCTCGCCGAGCAGGGTGGGCACCACGTACCGGGACACCACCAGGGTGGACATCCAGTACAGCCAGAAGGTCACGATCATGGCTCCGGTCAGCACCGCGAGGAACCGGGCGTACTCCACCAGCACCGTGGAGGGATCTCCCCGGCCCGCGGCCGCTTCCTGGATGACCTTGAGGTTGCGCTGCATCGCCAGCTGCATGGCCTTGGTGACGATGTAGGTGGCCAGGTTGAAGCCGAGGCTCAGCAGGAACAGGGTCTTGAGGTGCTTGCGCCAGAACGTGGCCGAGCGATCGATGATCTCACCGAGCGCCAGGGGGCGTAGATCCGAGAGAGGGTGGCTCACGGGCCGCAGCATACTGGCGTCATGGATGGGGTGGGGTGAAGACGCTGACCGGACGTGTACGAGGGAGCCTGACCTCCAGTCGCATGGATTGGCGGGATATTCCAGGAATCCAGCCATCTTGAGCAGGCGGGCCGCCGGGCGCTCCCCGTTCGGCCGGCTCCCCCTGTGCCGGTTTTTCATTCCGACAAGCGCTGTGCACCCGCGGGAGGGGCCACCAGTTTCCTGCCACACGCCGGGGAGGCTCCCTCCTCGGTGAGCGACGAAAGGAGCAGCACATGCGGAAGCTCATGACGGCGGTGGTGGCGGTGGCGGGGCTGGGGCTGATGGCGGGCTGCAAGAGCAACAACGTCGAGGAGAAGCGCCAGGACGTGGCCGAGGCGCGCCAGGACGTGGCGCAGGAGCAGCAGAGCGCGCAGCAGGAGGTCGCCGAGGCGCGCCAGGACGCGCAGCAGGACGTGGCCGAGGCCCAGAAGGACCTGACCGACGAGCAGCGCGAGCTGGCCGCGGCCCAGCACGAGCAGCTGAACAACGATGACCAGACGAGCGCCACGGGTGGCAGCGGCGTGGCCAACGCCAAGACCGAGGAGGTGGAGGGCACCATCCAGTCCACCTCCGGCAACACCCTCAAGCTGATCGTCCCGGACAAGAACAACCAGGTCATGCAGTTCCAGGCGAACTCGCAGGTCCGGGTGATGAAGGACGACAAGCCGGTGGCCCTCACGGACCTGAAGGCGGGTGACGAGGTCCGCGCCTCCTACCAGCTGGATGCGAACGGCAAGATGCTCCTCCAGAGCATCGAGGTGGAGAAGCTGAGCGCCCAGCACCCGGGTCAGCAGAAGAAGTAACCTCCTCTTGACGGAGGGAGACGCGGCCTCCGCCTCCGGGCGGGGGCCGCCGTCGTTCCGGAACGCTTGTGGTGGGATGCCGGAGATCCGAGACTGCCACCATGGACACGAGCAAGGTGCTGGAGCTCCACCAACGCTGGTGCATCGCGGACGGGCACGCGGACTCGTTGATGTGGAACCGCGACCTCTGCGAGCGCTCTTCCGAGGGGCACGTGGACTTCCCCCGCCTGCGCGAGGTGGGGATGAAGCTGCAGTGCTTCACCATCGTCACCCGCGGCTTCCCCTTCATCGGCGGCTTCGAGGCCTTCGCCATGTGGCGGGGCTGGCCTCGCGAGGCCCGCGAGAGCGAGTGGACACGCGCCCTCTGGCAGATCGACCGGCTGGCCGACTTCTGCCGCCGCTCCGAGGGGCAGGTGCGCATCACCACCTCGGGACGGGCGCTGGAGGAGAACCTCGCCCAGGGGCGGTTGTCGGCCGTGCTCGGCATCGAGGGGGCCCACGCCATCGAGGGGCAGGTGGAGCGCGTGGCCGAGCTGCACCGCCGGGGCGTGCGCTTCATGGGCCTCACCCACCTGTCCAACAACGAGGCGGGTGGCTCCTCCTTCCCATTGATGGGCAACCGGCCGCTGTCGCCCCTGGGGCACTCGGTGCTGGAGGAGATGGCCCGCGTGGGCATGGGCGTGGACGTGGCCCACGCCTCCGAGCGGACCCTGGAGGACATCCTGGCCCACCCCACGGCGCGCTTCTTCTCCTCGCACACGGGGGTGCGTGGAGCGGGCGGTGGCTGGCGCAACCTCTCCGATGAGGTGCTGCGCCGCATCGCCGAGCGCGGCGGCGTGGTGGGCATCATCCTCGCGCCCGTGTACCTGGGTGGGGACGCCATCGATGACGTCGTGCGGCACATCGAGCATGCCCTGGGGGTGATGGGGGAGGAGGGGGTGGGGATCGGCTCGGACTACGACGGCATGGTGGCCCTGCCCAAGGGCATCCGGGACGTGACGGATCTGCCCAAGCTCACCGAGGCCCTGCTGCGCCGCCACCCGGAGGCGCTCGTGGAGCGCATCCTCGGCGGCAACTTCCGCAGGTACTTCCGCGAGACGCTCGGGGAGTGACTTGGGTTGACCGGGCTCGCCGCGCCTGGAATCGTCCGGCGCCGTGATGAACCGCTCCCTGTTCCTGCTCCCGTTGCTCGGTTCCCTCGTGCTCTCCGCCTGTGGCGTCAAGGCGGGCGACAAGTGCGAGGGTGGTGGTTACACCTGCTCCTCCGAGACAGAGGCTCTCGAGTGCCGCGACAGGGAATGGCGCGCGCTGCCCTGCAAGGGCCCCACCGGATGCACCGAGGATGACCAGACGGTGAGCTGCGACCTGAGGGGGAACGTCGAGGGTGACGCGTGCGCGGCGTCCGCCGAGGGCCGCGGGCTGTGCACGGCCGACGGCAAGGCCGTGCTCGAGTGCCGCATGGGCAAGCTGGTGCAGGTCAAGGCGTGCAGCACGTGCACCATGGACAGCGCCCGCGTCACCTGCCAGCCGTGAGCCGCGCGACCGGGCCGCTCAGCCGTTGACCGGCCCGGTCGTCAGATAGGTGTGCTTGCCCCAGCGTGCTCCGACCTGGCCCCGGTAGTCCGTCAGGGCGGAGAAGACGATGTAGCCCACGCCCGCCAGCACCTGGCCGAGTGCCACCGCGGGCGCCTTCTTCGCGTAGCCGAACAGCCACGGGGTGGCGATGGTCGCGACGCTCCACACGTAGTCGATGGCCTCGTGCACCTCGATGGGCAGCCACTTCCTGAGGCTCAGCCGGTAGTCGGTGACGAGTGACACGCCCGCGCCGGACAGCGCGAGCATCAATCCCGCGACGCGCCCGCGCGACGTGCCGCTGCAAGCCGCCAGAGTGCCGACACCCAGCGCGCCGAGGTAGTCGCCCACGCTGTGGATGTCCTGCGGGATGAGCCGCTTGAGCGGCAGCACCCCGAATAGGGCCTCGCTGGGGAAACCGGCATCCGCACCCCGATGGAAGGCCCGATGGATCGCGTGCTGTACGGAAGGGGGTATGAGCGCATGGGTGTCGTCCTCGCGGGGCGGTTGGACAGTCGTCTCCGTGGCCACGGTGGGTGCTCCTTGTCAGCGTCCTGGATTCAACGCTGTGCACCCCCCCTGGCTCGAACCGTCGAGACGACCGCGGCTGGCCGGAGCTCGAGCGGACGAGCTCCGGACGAACCGGCTCCCTGTGTCTACGGGACGCCCGTGCCGCCATCCGTGCCCGGAGGCGGGCCCATCCCGCCGTCACGGGGGGGACGGATGCCACCGTCTCCCGGCGGGGGACGAATGCCGCCATCTCCACCGCCCGGGGGAGGCCCACCGCCACCACCCGGCATCTGGCACGAGGCGTTGGAGAGCGAGGAACGGATGACGAGGGTCTTCCAGGCCAGCATCGCGCCGTCCGGCATGCGCTGGGTCTGGAACATGTAATCGGGGGCACTCTCCGCGGAGACGACGTTGTCGTTCGCGTTCGTCGTGTCGCGCGGACCCCGCGTGTTGTAGAGCGGCTGGTTGTTGATGACGTCGTCGTTCAGCGCGTCGTCGAAGACGAGCTGGGAGGTCACATACTCGGCGTCGTTGAGCCGGACGGTGAAGTGGATGTGGATCGTCCGGCTGCTGTACCAACCGGGGAAGCAGGTATCGAACTCCACGCGGCCGTTGGCGTCCGTCGTCTGCACGCCGCGGAACCACCTCGCCGAGGTCGCGGTCGGGTCGTCCCCGGTGCAGAAGGTGCTGGCGTCCTCACCCGAGTAGAGACCCTCCGGCGCGGCATGCCAGATGTCGACGCTGGCGCCCGGGACGGGCTTGCAGGACTCGTCCACCACGAGCAGCACGATGCGCACGGGCAGTCCATCGTGGCCCTCGCTGATGTCCTTGCGGACCAGCGTATTGGCGTAGCAGGGCCCCAGGGTGGCCTCGCACGTCAGCTTGCACGTCGAGCCGATGCCCGAGGCGAACGGGTCGGGATAGCTGCTGACCGCCGTCATCGCGGCCGTGCCTCCGGTCGCCCAGAAGCCGGGGTCGGTGATGGTCCCCGCGTCGTTTCCGCCCCCTGGGGTGCCTCCGTCGTTGCCCTCACCGCAGGCGGCGATGAGATGGCCGAGCGGCGCGGCCATCAGGGCGAGGCCGAGCCCGCCGAGGACCTTCCGGCGCGTCACGATCGTGGGTGAAGTGTCGTTCTTGGCGTCGCTGCTCATCCCGATGCCTCCGGGAGCGGCGGGATGCCGCTCCTGTCTTGCCCATGTCGTCGGGCCCGACACTGTCTTCGCGTGGAGACCTTAAGAGAGCCTTAAGCGCTGGATTCAGAATGGCGCCGGCCGCTCGAAGGAGACGCGCTGTCCCGTCTCGGGATGGCGGAAGGAGAGGGACTCCGCGTGCAGGAACAGGCGGCCGTCCTGGCGCCCGTAGAGCCGGTCTCCGACGATGGGCGCGCCGAGCCCGAGGGGATGTGCCGCGTGGACACGCAGCTGGTGTGTCCTCCCGGTGAGGGGAAAGAAGACCACGCGGGTGCGTGTCCCGCTGCGCTCGAGCACCTGCCACTCCGTCACGGCGGACTTTCCGTGCACGGGATCGTGAATCTGCCGGGGCCGATCGTCGAGGTCGACGCGCATGGGGAAGTCGATGGTGCCCCGCTCACCCTGGACATGCCCCTCGACCCAGGCCACGTAGCGCTTGCGGACCTCGCGGTGGAGGAATTGCCGTTGCAGGTCCGCGTGAGTCCTCGGGTCGAGCGCCGCGACGAGCAGTCCCGAGGTGTCCAGGTCGAGCCGGTGCACGAGGAGCGGGCCCGTCGCGTGCGGATACCGGGCGCGCAGCCGGGCGAGCACCGAGTCCGTCACGGAGGTGTCCCTCGCGGGCACGGAGAGCAGACCGTGGGGCTTGTCGACGACGACGATCCACGCGTCCTCGAAGACGACGGACAGTCCCTCGGTCGCGACGGCTGGCGGGGAGAAGGCCCGTGGGGGCGAGACCTGCAGGCCGTCCAGCATGAACGGGAGGAGGGGAGCGCACTTGTCGCGGCAGGCGGGATAGAACTCGCCGGTCACGCGTCCCCCCGCGGGTGGCGGAGCGCCCCACCAGAACTCGGCGAGCGCCAGCGGACGCAGGCCATGCGTGAGGGCATGGGCGAGGAGCTTCGGGGCCGCACAGTCGGCGGCGCCCGAGGGGGGCTCTCCGGGGGCGAACAGGGCGCGCAGGGGTCGGCGCTCACCGAGCGCATTGGGGACCCGGTAGGTGTCGTGGATGCGCTTCATGAGCGCGCGACAGACGATCCATCGCAAGCGATCGAGGGCCCGGAGACGCCGCTCGAGCCGTGCTCGCTTCGGCTCGATGGCCAGGCGCTCCGCGTCCTGAGCCGCCTCCAACCGGCGCAGCTCCGCCTTGTCGCCCCGGCTCTCCTGGTCGAGTGAGTGGAGGGCCGCGCGCTTCTCCGCCTCCGTGAGCGTGTCCGACGCCGAGATCTCGGCCCGCCGCGCGTGACGCCGCTTCTTTCTTTCTTCGTGCCGGGCGCGCAGCGCCGTCCGTTCTCCGGTGTGGCGCACCTGCTGTGCTTCATGGGCGGCCCGGACCTCGACGAGCTCCGGCGAGCTCTGGAACGCCTCGGCGCGGGCGAGCAGTGCCTTCACCACGGCTTCACCCGAGGGCTCCACCTGTGCGCGTGCCTCGCGATCGAAGAGCGGTGGGACGAAGCCCGGGACCTCCCATCGCCCGGCGAGCATGCCGGAGAAGGATCGGAGATACCCGATGCGCCCGTCGGGCTGCTGGACGACCAGCACGCCGAGCATCTTGCCGCCCTCCGGGCCTTCGAGCGTCGAGGCAGGGATCCCTGGCGCGACGAAGCCCGTCCGGAGCTCCGCCTGCATCGCCTCCGCGGCCCGGCGCGCCAGGACATGGGGGCCGAGCTCATCGAAGGGGCTCGGGAAGGCTCCGGCGACGTCGCGGGGGGCTGGCTGCGGCTCGAAGGGGGTGATCCACGTCTCCACGGCTCCCCGGTAACACGAAACCGTGGATTGTGCTCCCAGTGGACGCTGTCCTTTGCGCACACGGGGAAGGCATTCTCTGGCAGCGGCTGCAGCCGGGGCCGCTCGGTGGGCGTCCGGAACACCCCCTACCGGCGTTCACGTTCCGGTCTTCAGCCGGGTGGCGACATGCTGCAGCACCTGCGTGGTGCGATCCATGAAGTCACGGATCGTCTCCAACTGGGGGGCACTGTAGTTCGACGTGACCTCGGTCATCGAGCGGGCCAGATCCTCCATCGCCTGGCCGATGTCACGTTCCATCTTCGGGCTGGAGATGGGTTGGAGGATGACCTTCCTGCGGTCATTCGGGTCCCGCTCCCGCCGGACGAGTCCCGCCCGTTCGAGCCGGTCCAGCACCTGCGTCGTTGCCGCGGTCGACATCCCGGTCAGCTCCGCGAGCCGGCCCGCGGTCATCGGACCGGACTCGTTCAAGATGGCCACGCACTTGAAGTCGGTGACGTTCATCCCGAGCCGCTCGGCCAGCGCTGAGTGGAACAGCACCACCGCGCTGCTGAACGTATTGGCGAGTCTGTCGCAAAGCTCCTGCTCCAACCTGGCGCGTCTGGAGGTCCCGGATGTATCGGCTGGCATGACTTGACCTTAGCTCAGAGGGTTGGTATCTAAAAAACTTAGCTAAATCGGTGAGCGAATTGAGGGGGTATGAGCGTGAGTCCTGAGCATTCCGTGGTGACGTCCGAAATCTCCGCTGACGAGGCCGCTGTCCTGGCGCTCCTGCGGCAACTTCATGACGCCTGGGGGAGGGGAGACGCCGATGGGTTCGCGGCGCTGTTCACGGAAGATGCCGATTACGTGGTGTTCGACGGCTCGCGCTTGAAGGGCCGTGAGGAGATCGCGGAGAGTCACAGGCCTCTGTTCGAGCGGTTCATGAAGGGCTCTCGCCTGGTGGGTGAGCCCCCCTCGGTGCGTTTGCTGACTCCAGGGGTGGCTGTCGTCCACGGCAAGGGGGCGATCCTCATGGCGCGCCAGAAGCGCCCCTCTCGTAGACGGTTGTCCGTCCAGACGCTCGTCGCCGTCAAGCAGGAGGGTCGATGGCGCTTCACCGCGTTCCAGAACACGCGCTACAACCCATTCGCGCAGACCCTCCTGGGGAGATTGTTGCTACTCCTGTCTCCCAAGGGGCCCGCGTCAGTGACCTCGCCCGCCATACCGGCCCGGGCTCGTGATGGCGCGAGCCCGTCTTGATCAGGATATCGAGCCCGCCGTGGCGCTCCACCCATGTTAGCGTTTCGCCCGCATGGCGGATCTCGAAGCGGTCCTGGACGTGTTCTACGCGGGCGATGCTGAGGCCCTCGAGCGGCTGCTGCGCGCCGAACGATCGCTGCTGCATGCGCGCGTGACGTCAGCCGAGGGCCACTACCGCGGCTACTTCCATGAGGCGACGTTGTTGCACCATGTCGCTGGCAATCCGTTCATCCGGCCACTGCCGGCGGCGACGACGGAGCTCGCCCGACTCGTCCTCGAGCTCGGCGCCGAGGTCGACGCCGCCACGCGGCCTGGGCCCGCGCAGCCCGATGACATCGGGTGGAGCACTCTCGGCCTCGTGGCAACCAGCGATGCCGCCCGACGAGCCGGCCATCAGAGGCCGTTGCTCGAGCTGCTGCTCGCGCGCGGCGCCGACATCGACTTCCGCAACGGCGGGCCGCTGAGCGCGGCGCCCGGTACGACTTCGTGACCGCGGCGGGGCTCGGCCGCATCGACTTGATGGCGCGGTTCGTGCGCGATGACGGGACGCTCGCGCCGGACGCGCATGCCCTGGTTCACTACAGCCAGGTGCGCGACCGCCCCTCCTCACACGCCGACATCCTGGGTCTCGCGCTGGTCTTCGCGAGCATGGGTGGCAACCGGGACGCGGCGGCGTGGCTCCTCGACCACGGAGCCAGCGTGCACGCGCGACCGCCGTTCGATCACGTCGCGACACCGCTCCATTGGGCCGCGCTGCGCGGGCACGTCGAGGTCGTGTCGCTCCTCCTCGACCGGGGCGCGGACCGCGCGGTGCGCGACACGTCATTCAATGACACGCCCCAGGGGTGGGCCGAGCACGCGGGACATCGGGCCGTGGCAGCGCTCGTCGCGCTCTAGCGCTTCGAAGGCTTGGCCGGCGGCCGGGCCTCGGGAATAGTGGTGGCCTCAACGAAGCTCCTGGGGAGGAGAACCATGGACGACCATTCCAACCGGGCCGGCGACGAGGAGCACGACGTCGAGATCAAGACCCCTGCCGGCACGGCCGACGCCGCCTTCTTCCACCCGTCGGGCAACGGCCCGTGGCCGGGCGTGTTGCTGTGGCCGGACGCCTTCGGCCTGCGCCCCGCCATGCGCGACATGGGCCGGCGGCTGGCGGCCGAGGGCTACGCCGTTCTTGTGCCCAACCCCTTCTACCGCACTCGCAAGGCGCCGGTGTTCTCGCGGCCGATGGACTTCGCCGTCCCCGCCGAGCGCGAGGAGATCATGAAGTTCGTGGGCACGCTGAACCAGGACACCGTCTTCACCGACGGCGGCGCCTTCCTGGCCTGGCTGGACCAGCAGCCGCAGGTGAACAAGCGCGCCAAGATCGGGGTGCAGGGCTACTGCATGGGCGGGCCGCTGACCGTCCGCACCGCCTCGCTGTCGGAGCGGGTGGGCGCGGGGGCCTCGTTCCACGGCGGCGGCCTGGTCACCCAGGCGCCTGATAGCCCCCACCTGCTGGCCCCGAAGATCAAGGCCGAGATGCTGATCGCCGTCGCCGCCAACGACGACGAGCGCGACCCGCAGGCCAAGGTCAAGCTCAAGGAGGCATTCGACGCCGCCAAGGTGAAAAACAAGATCGAGGTCTACAACGGCGCCCGGCACGGCTGGTGCGTGAAGGACATGGCCGGCGGCATCTACAACGAGGCCGCGGCCGAGAAGGCCTGGGCCGAGCTGCTGGCGCTCTACAAGCGCGCCCTGGTCTGATCGGGACCAGCGTTTGAGACGACGGCCGCGGGGGGAGACCTCTGCGGCCGTTTTGCTTTCGGGGGGCGCCAATCAGGACGCCTCTCTCACAGTAAGCTCACTGCCCGTATGTCCAAAGCCAGCACCTCCTCCGGACTTGGGTCCGATTACAACCCGCTCGACTCTCCTCAGCTCGAGAATCCTCACCCGTTCCTTGCACGCGCACGGCGAGAGGAGCCGGTGTTCTTCAGCCCCTTGCTCGGGTCGTGGGTGGTGACGCGCCATGCGGACATCAGCGCCGTGGTCGCCGATACCGACCGCTTCTCGTCCGCCGAGTCCATCACGGTGGGGGCCGCGACGATTCCGCGGGAGGTTGTCTCCACGCTGGTGGACGGCTACCCCCTGGTGCCGAGCCTCGTCGACAACGATCCGCCAGCGCATACGCGCTTCCGGGGCCTCGTCAGCAAGGCCTTCACCGGGCGGCGCCTCGCGGAGAAGGAGCCCTTCATCCGTGCCCTCGTGGACGAGCTCATCAGCGCGTTCATCCAGGAGGGACGAGCGGACCTGTTCCTCCGGTTCGCCCATCCGCTGTCGTCCAGCATCATCGCGGAGATCCTCGGGATCCCCCGCGCGGACATCAGCAGGTTCCGGCGCTGGTCCGACGATCTGTCCACGGTCCTGGCGGCGCATGGCCCCGTCGATCACCAGGTCGCGTGCGCTCGAGGAGTGGTCGACTTCCAGCGCTACCTGGCCGCGGCGCTCGAGGAGCGGAAGACCTCTCCCCGGGAGGACCTGCTGAGCGACATCATCACCGAGGGCCAGGGGATGACGCCGCCGATGAGCATGGCGGAGCTCGTGAGCCTGCTGATGCAGGTACACTTCGCGGGTCACGAGACGACGGCGGGCCTCATCGTGGGGGCGGTGGAGTTGTTGCTCAACAATCCGGAGCAGTTGCATGCACTCCGGGACAATCCGGCCCTCACCGCGGGCGCCGTCGAGGAGGCGGTGCGGATGGTCTCCCCCGTGCATGCCATGTTCCGCACCGCACGGGAGGACGTGGAGATCGGGGGCATCCCGATTCCAAAGGGCGCCCACATCCGGCTCGTCTACGCCTCGGCCAACCGGGACGAGCACAGGTTCCACGCGCCGGAGTGCTTCGATATCCGGAGGTCTGACGTCAAGAAGCACCTCGCCTTCGGCCAGGGCCTCCATTTCTGCATCGGCGCACCGCTCGCACGGCTCGAGGCGCGTCTGGCGCTCGAGGCGCTGCTCCGGCGTCTCCCAGGTCTCCGGCTCGTGCCAGGGCAGAAGCCGGGTTTCCTGAAGAGCGTCACCGTCCGGAGACACGAGCGCCTCGAGGTGACATGGGACGCCCCCGGGCTCGATGGGCTCGGAAACCGCGGGAGCGGGTGGCAGCCGAGCTGAAAACCACTTTCGCCAGTCATCATGCCGCGGAGCTCTCGCTGGCCGAGGCGCTACGGCTCGACATGATCGCCGTCGGACGTGCGCTCCCGCCGCGCAGCCTGTCCTGAAGGTCCAGGCAGGCGAGCGCTCAGACGGTGCCTTCGTCGACAATGGCCTGGGTCTCCGCCTCCAGCCAGCGGCGGGTGGCGGTGAGGCGTGCCCCGGAGAGCGCCTGGATGGGCAGCAGCTTCCAAGCGGTGAGGAAGCCGTTCCAGAGGATGCTGAGCCGCGCCGCACGGCCCTCGCCGTCCGGGGGTCCCAGCCACCGGGCCAGCGGGGTGATCACCTTTGTCTGGAGGAACTCGACGCTCGCCGCATGCGCCTCGGGGTCGGCCGCCGAGAGGAGCATCATCAGCAGTGGGCCCGGTGCGTCCGGCCAGTCGAAGAAGGCCGCCACCATGTCCTTGCCGAAGCGGCTCCGGTCTCCCTGGAGTGCCGGGGTGATGTCGATCACCTCCAGCGTCGCCCGGTACAGCCCCAGCTTCGAGCCGAAGTAGCGGCCGACGAGCGCGGAGTTCACCCCGGCGAGCTCCGCCACCTCACGCACGCCGGTCTGGGCGTAGCCCCGCGTGGAGAACAGGGTTCGGGCGGCGGTGAGGATCGCATCGCGAGTGCGCTCGGCATCTCGCTGGCGCCCCGGCCTCTTGGGTTCGGAAGGGTCAGACATGTACACCGCCGTTTACTTAGGACGGCAAATGGGTTATGTCCAGGATGTACACGGCCGTGTACATGCGCCGCGGCTGTCGGGTCGAAAGGATTGCGGATGATTGCGTCGAAGAAGGATGAGCTCTCTTTTTCTCCGGAAGCGTTGAAGGAGAAGTACCGGCTCGAGCGTGAGAAGCGGCTGCGTGCGGATGGCAACGCCCAGTACCGCGACCTCAGCGGCATCTACGCGGACTTTGACAAGGACCCCTACGTCGAGCCCGGCTTCACGCGTCCGGCGCTGACGGAGAAGATCGACGTGCTCATCGTTGGCGGTGGCTTTGGCGGCATGCTGGCGGCGGTGCGGCTGCGCCAGGCCGGCGTCCACTCCATCCGCATCGTCGAGAAGGGCGGCGACTTCGGCGGCACCTGGTACTGGAACCGCTATCCGGGCGCCGCCTGCGACGTGGAGTCCTATATCTACCTGCCGCTGCTGGAGGAGACCGGCTACATCCCCAAGGAGAAGTACGCCAAGGCGCCGGAGATCTTCGCCCACTGCCAGCGGATCGGCCGGCAGTTCGACCTCTACAAGGCGGCGCTCTTCCAGACGCAGATCGAGCGGATGGATTGGGACGAGAACGCCCGGCGCTGGAACGTCACGACCACCCGGGACGACAAGCTCGCGGCGCGGTTCGTGATCATCGCCGGTGGCATCATGCACAAGGCGAAGCTGCCCGGCATCCCGGGCATCGAGACCTTCAAGGGCCACAGCTTCCACACCAGCCGGTGGGACTATGCCTATACCGGCGGCGGCCCCACGGGCGGCATGACCCGGTTGGCCGACAAGCGCGTGGGCATCATCGGGACGGGCGCGACCGCGGTCCAGGTGGTCCCCCAGCTCGGTGCTTCGGCCAAACAGTTGTACGTCTTCCAGCGCACGCCCTCGGGCGTCGGGGTGCGGGCCAACCAGCCCACCGACGAGGCCTGGGTGAAGACGCTCAAGCCCGGCTGGCAGGCGGAGCGCATCCGCAACTTCACCGCGCTCGTCTCCGGTCTCCAGCAGGAGGTGGACCTGGTGCGGGACGGGTGGACCTCTCTCTTCGATGCTTCCGAGACCCGCCGTGCCAGGAGCCCCGAGGAGGCGGTCGAAATCCACCAGCTGTCCAACTTGCGCAAGATGGAGGAGATCCGCGCGCGGGTGGCCTCCATCGTCAAGGATCCGGTGACGGCCGAGGCGCTCAAGCCCTACTACGACCCGCTGTGCAAGCGGCCCTGCTTCCATGATGAGTACCTGGACACGTTCAACCGCCCCAACGTCCAGCTCGTGGATACCGACGGCAAGGGCGTGGAGCGCATCACCCCCAACGGCGTGGTGGTGAAGGGCAAGGAATACGAGGTCGACTGCCTCGTCTACGCCTCGGGCTTCGAGGTCACGGGCGACTACACCCGCAAGTTGGGCTTCGACATCCGCGGGCGCGGCGGCAGGTCCTTGAGCGACGCCTGGGCCGACGGCCCGTCGACGCTCCACGGCGTGACCAGCCGCGGCTATCCGAACCTCCTGATGATCGGTCTCATCCAGAGCAGCTGGGCGATCAACTTCGTCCACATCCTCGAGGAGTTGGCGCGGCACGCCGCCTACATCGTCGATCAGAGCCTGAAGCGGGGCGTCGAGACGGTCGAACCGACGGAGCAGGCGCAGGAGCAGTGGTGGGGGCGGATCCTCGTCAGCCTCCAGAAGGGCCACGTCTTCGGTGGTGCCGAATGCACGCCCGGCTACATCAACAACGAGGGGGCCACGCCTCCCCCGAGCTTGATTCGCAGCGCGGGTTACGGGGGCGGCACGCTCGAGTTCATCGACATCCTGGAGAACTGGCGCAAGTCCGATGAGCTCCCGGGCCTGGAGCTCACCCGGGCAGGCAGCAACCCGTGATGTGACGCGATTCCTCTCCAAGACCCTGGCGGCCGGGCTGCTGCGGGTGAAACGTGGCTCGGGCCGTCAGTGACCTCGCCCGCCTTACCGGCCCGGGCTCGTGATGGCGCGAGCCCGTCTTCAGGATGTCGGGCCCGCCGTGGTGCTCCACCTCAGAGCGCTCGCATGTAGTGGACGAGCGCTTCCTTCTCGCGGGGCTCCAGCTTGAGGCCCAGGACGAGGTTGAAGAACTCCACCGAGTCCTCGAGCGTCAGCAGGCGTCCGTCGTGCAGGTAGGGAGGCGAATCCTTGATCCCCCGGAGCGTGAACGCCTTGATGGGTCCATCGGCGTGGATGGCCTGGTCGTTGATCGTCTGCTGCTTGAAGAATCGCTCGACCTTGAGGTCGTGCATGTTGTTGTCGAGAAAGAAGGGCGGCGGGTGGCAGGTCGCGCACTGCCCCTTCTCGAAGAAGACCTTCTCGCCCAGCTTCTCCATGTCCGTGGCCAGTGCCGGATCGAGGCGGCCCGTGGGCAGGAGCTTGGGAGCTGGCGGGAAGTCGAACATGTTCTGCATCTGGGCCATCATCGCCACCTGGGTGGGGCGGTCGGGCTCGTTCACGCCCTTCTTGGCGGCATCCGCGATGTCTCCGTTGAAATAGGCGGTGCGTTGCTCGAACTCGGTGAAATCCTCGATGGAGCGCAGAGAGCGCTTCGAGCCGTGGATCTGCTGGTTGAACACCCCCCGGAGGCTGACCGTGTCGAGCCGGAAGCGCGCGGCCTGAGGCCGGGTGTCCGGGTTCAGGTGGAAGGCTCCGTTCGTGTGGCCATTCACGTGACAGTCCAGGCAGGTGACGCCCAGGCTTCCCTCGGCCACCTTCCGGGCGTCGGTCGCGTTGAACTCCGCCTGCGGGAACGGCGTGAGGAGCTGCCGGAGGCCATCCATCTGAACGGGGGTGAGCTTGCCGTTCATGATCTCGAAGAAGTTGCGGATGGTGAGGACCTTGCCCTGGGAGACGTCACCCAGCTCGGGTCGCTGCGAGAGGAAGATGGGCGGCGGGAACTCGGGCAGGAGGTGCTCGGGGAGATCGAAATCGACGTCGAAGCGCTCGAGCGAGCGGCCTTCCTGCTTGCGGATCTCGTCGATCTCCATCTTCGGAAACACCTGCCCCCCCACGGCGTGCTTGACATGAGGCAGTGGAAGGAAGCCCTGCGGGAAGAGGCCCTTCTCGCGGATCTCGTCTGGGCGCATGGCTGCGAGCTGCTCCCAGGTCACTCCATTCGGGAGCTTGACGCGGATCCCCTCCTGCACGGCCTTGCGGCCGCCCGCCATCATGGATTTCGCGGGCCGGTTGGAGAGGTCGTATCGGGCCTCGAGGAGCGCCTGCTGGCGGCGCATGACCCCGGCCTTCTCCTTCATGTCGCGGGCCATGACGGCCTGGAAGCTCTCCTCGGCCACTACTGGAATCGTGTACGTCTGGTCGCCTGTGTCCTTGGGTGTAGGCGTCTTGAGACCACCCGGCTTGGGATCCTTGGCCGACTGCGCGAAGGCACAGCCCAAGGACAGCAGGACAGCGACCGAGGCGAGGACGGTGTGACGAAAAGTCCGAGGCATTCGTGGGCTCTCTTCCCTTTGGAAAGGGACCGGACCCTACGCGCGCCGGCTTCAGCGCTTCTGGGCTCCGGGTGAGCGCTTTCGGAGCGTGTCAATCCCACGACATCCCGTGGGAGTCTCTCGTTTCCCAGATGACGCCCGACGCGATGCGCCCGAGCGAGAGGCCGCCTCCAATCGCTTACAGGGCGAAGCGCGAGAGCTCCCACGGCACCTTCCGGTCCGTGGCCATCCAGGCAGCGATGCGTCCGAGCAACACGGTGAACTTGAAACCGTGCCCGCTCAGTCCTCCCACGAGGGTGACGCGGGGCTCGCCCGGCAGGTGGTCCACCACGAAGTCGCTGTCCGGCGTCATCGTGTAGAGGCAGACCTTCTCGTGGGCAGTGCGCGACGACAGCCCGGGCAGGTGCCCGGCGCAATAGCGTCGGAGGGGCTCCCGGTCCTCCTCGTGGAGCGTCCGGTCCACCTGGTCGGGGTCCGTGGGCGTGCCCGGCATGTGCCATGCGACCTTCACGCCGGGCGATTGCCCATCGTGCGGGAAGCCATAGAAGTTCGTCGCGAGATCGATCCACACCGGGAACCGCTCCGCGCCGAAGTCCGCCAGTGGAACCTCCGGCTCGAAGTGGCAATACACCTGCCGGGTCACGGTGAAGGGCAGGGCGACGAAGGGGGCGAGCAGTCGAGCGGTCCACGGCCCCGCCGTCACCACCAGCCGGTCGACGTCGAGCGCTTCGCCGCCAGCCAATGTGAGCCGGATGCCCCCCGGGCGGGGCTCGAGACCTTCCACGGGAGTGCGGGAGCGGACCCGGGCCCCGTGCGCGGTTGCCAGTCGGAGGTTGGCTCGCACACATGCCGAGGCTCGGAGAAACCCAGCCTCCCGCTCGAACACGCCGGCCTCTCCGGGCAGGAGCTGGAGCCGTGGGAACCTCCGCGCGCACGTGCCGGGCTCCAGCTCCTCGAAGGGGACTCCGTTGTCCTTCAACGCGCGCCGGACGGCGGCCAGCTCCGGGTGGTCCTCGGGGCCGAAGAACAGCCCTCCGGTGCGCGCGAACAGGGATTCGCCCGCCTCGCGTTCGAGCTCGTCCCAGAGCGGGTACGCCTCGCCCATCAACGTCGTGTAGAAGCCATCGGTGTACGTCTTCCGGATGATGCGCGAGGTCCCGTACGAACTGCCCCGGTCGTGGTCGGTCTCGAATTGTTCGAGCACCGTGACCTCGTGTCCCTCGCGCGCGAGGAACCGCGCCGCCGCGCTCCCCACCCCACCTGCTCCGAGCACCGCGATGCGTGTCATTCACCACCTCTGGATGGGAGTTGCTCTCTTCTTTGCCTCCGGGGATGTCGCCCCCGAGACACCTGGCCCCGGTTCTGGCCGCCCTGGCGCGCCCCGACTTCGTGAACGAACGCATCCTCCGTAAACGCGGATCCTGCTGCGCTCCTGCCAATGGCAATGTCACGAAGGGCGCCCACGCACTCTATCCAGTCGGAGGCGTTTCATGAAAAAGGACATGGTCATCCGTGCATGGAAGGATCCGCGGTACCGAGCGTCGCTGCCAGCCGGGCAACGGGCAGCCCTCCCCGAGTCGCCGTCCGGCAGGCCCCTGACAGAGCTCGGAGAGCGCGAGCTGCATGAAACCGTGGGAGGCCTGGAGTTGCCGGTGACTGAACCGGTCTTCTGCTGCATCCTGACGTTGAATTGCAGCTTGAACTCCTGCCCGCAGGAGTTCTGAGCGCGGTGCTTGCTGGTTCCGCTCGAACCTTCGGCGGCTCTTCCTTCTGCTGAAAAATCGCGTCACACCTGCCACCTTTGTCCTCTGTCTTTCGATGCGTCCAAGGTGGGCGCGGAACGGAGAACGACGGTGCGGGTACTTCTGTCAGGAATCGGAACGCGCGGTGACGTGCAACCCATCGTGGCGTTGGCGGTGGAGCTGCGGGCACGCGGTCACGCTGTGCGGCTCTGTGTGCCGCCCAACTTCCTCGACTGGGTCAGGGGCTTCGGCTTCGACGCGACGCCGATCGGCATCGCGATGCGTGAGCCCCGAGGCGGGTCGGCGGGAACAGCGCCGACCCCGGAGCAGATGCGCGAGCTGGTCCGACACCTGGTGACCAACCAGTTCGACGTGATCGCGTCGGCCGTGGAGGGATGCGAGATGCTCGTCGGCGGAGGGGCGCACCAATACGCTGTCCGTTCCATTGCCGAGTCGCGAGGGCTCCCCTGCGTTGTTGCTCTTTACGCCCCGGTGGTGCTTCCGTCGCCGGACCACGCGCCGGATGGAGAGCCCGGGGGAGACCCGGTTGCGAACATGCAGCGATGGGCGGACGAGTCGCGGGCGTGGAATCAGCGATTTCTCGAGCTCGTGAACGACAACCGGCGCCGGCTGGGGCTCGCCCCGCTGAGCGAGTTGCGCAACCACGTCCTTTCCGATGAGCCGTGGCTCGCGGCCGACCCCACGTTGGGGCCGCTGCCCAGCACACCGGGGATGCGCGTCGTGCAGACCGGTGCCTGGCTCCTCGAGGACGAGGCGCCGCTGGAGCCGGCGCTGGAGGAGTTCCTCGCGGCCGGCGCGCCGCCGGTCTACGTCGGCTTCGGCAGCATGCCCGCTGATCAGGCCGCGGGCCGCACCGTCGTCGAGGCCGTGCGGTCGGTCGGCCGCCGTGTGGTGCTGTCGCGAGGATGGGCCGGGCTGGGCCTGATCGACGACGCGGACGATGTGATCGCGATCGGCGATGTGAACCAACAGACGTTGTTCCCACGCCTCGCGGCGGTGGTGCACCACGGGGGAGCGGGGACCACGACGACGGCCGCTCGGGCCGGCGTACCGCAGGTGCTCGTCCCGATGTTCTCCGATCAGCCGTACTGGGGTTCCCGGGTTCGTGCACTGGGGCTGGGAGCATCCGTCCCGCGCGCCGAACTCAGCGTCGACTCAGTGGCCTCCGCTCTGCGCGTCGCCCTCGAGCCACGAGTCGCAGACCGTGCCGCGGCGCTGGCCGGCGACGTGAAAGGCGATGGCGCCGCGGTGGCCGCCCGTCTCCTCGAGCGCGAGTACGCATGAGAACGTACCGTCCAGGCGTGTGCCCGAAGGGAGCTGCACGGCCTGTCCACCGGTGACACGCGCGTGAGCGGTTGTGGCTCAGGACCGGGGTGCGCGGGGCAGGCTGCTCATGCGCCGGGCGAGGCGGAAGCTCATCTCCAGGGCCTGGCGGTAGTTGAGCCGCGGATCGCACAGCGTGGCGTAGTTGCGCTCCAGATCCTTCTCGGTAATGCCGACGGCACCGCCCATGCACTCGGTGACGTCCTCGCCGGTGAGCTCGAAGTGCACCCCGCCCAGGTAGGAGCCGAGCTGCTCGTGCACGTCGAAGCTGCGCTCCACCTCGTGCAGGACGTCATCGAAGTTGCGCGTCTTGATGCCGGAGGAGGTGCTCACGGTGTTGCCGTGCATCGGGTCGCACACCCAGAGCACGAGCCGGCCCGCCCGCCGCATGGCCTCCACCACCGGGGGCAGCGCGTCCGCCACCTTCTGGGCGCCCATGCGGGTGATGAGCACGAGCTTGCCCGGCTCGTTGTCGGGGTTGAGCTGCTCGGCCAGCCGGACGGCGTCCGCGGGGGACACGCTGGGGCCCAGCTTCACGCCCACCGGGTTGCGGATGCCGCGGAAGAACTCCACGTGCGCGCCGTCCAGGGCCCGGGTGCGCTCGCCAATCCACGGCAGGTGCGTCGTCAGGTCGTACCAGCCCTGGCGCCACGGCACCTGACGCGTCTGGGCCGACTCGTAATGGAGGTTGAGGCCCTCATGGCTGGTGTAGAAGTCCACGCGGGTGAGGTCCGCCACGGTGCGCTCGCCCAGGGCCTCCATGAAACGCAGGGCCTCGCTGAGCTTGCGGGTGGTCTGCTCGTACTCCTCGCGCAGCTCGCCCGGCACGGCGGCCTGCCGGAAGAAGCTCAGGTCCCAGTACTCGGGGTGGTGCACGTCCGCGAAACCACCGTCGCTCAGCGAGCGCACGAAGTTGAGCGTCATCGCCGCGTGGTGGTAGCAGGCCAGCATCAGCCGGGGATCCGCCCGCCGCGCCTCGGGGGTGAACTCCGGCCGGTTGACGAGGTCCCCGAAGTAGCTGGGCAGCTCCACGCCCCCGCGCGTCTCGGTGGGCTTGGAGCGTGGCTTGGCGTACTGGCCGGCGATGCGCCCCACCCGGATGACGGGCCGGTGCCCTCCGTGGATGAGCACCAGCGACATCTGCAGGATGATCTTCTGCCGGTTGGTGATGATGTCCGGACGGCAGTCGGAGAGCGACTCGGCGCAGTCCCCGCCCTGCAGCAGGAAGCGGCGGCCCTGCTGGGCCTCCGCCAGCAGCTCGCGCAGGCGCTCCACCTCCCAGGAGGTGACCAGCGGAGGCAGCCGGCCGAGCTCCGCGACGACCTCCTCCACCTCCTTCTGCTCCTCATAGTGGACGTCTTGGGTGATGGGCTTCGTCTTCCAGGAAGTGGGGGACCAGGTGCTCATGCAGAGGTCAAGAATATCACACCGAGCGCATGAACCGCGGCCGTATCAGCTCTTCCCCTGGCCCCTGAGGGGAGCGCGGCCTGCTGAGCAGGCGCGTGCTCCGGGATGTGGCTCAGCGGACGCGTGAGTAGTACAGGACCGCGTTGCCCCCGGGGAAGGTCTTCACGTCGTCGAGGTTGAAGTTCGTCGGTGAGAACCGGGAGCCGAAGGCGGTGCGGCCCGCGCCAGCGACAACGGGATACAGCTTCACGACGAGGCGGTCGATCTCGTCGAGGAGCTGCCCGGCCAGCTCCCCACCTCCCGCGAGGTAGATGTCGAGCGCCGATTCCTCGCGCTTGAGCGCCCGGACCGTCTCCACCGCGTCGCCGTTCACGATCCTGACGTTCGGGTCACGTGGCTCGAGGGTGCGGGAAAACACGTACTGGCGCAGGTGCGCGTACGGACTCGTGATGCCGAGCTTGAGCGCGGGGTCGTAGGTGCGCCTGCCCATGACGATCGTGTCGAAGTGCCGGTTGGGTGCGCCGTCGATGCCGAGGTGCCGACGGACGTGGGTCGGAAGCGCATCGGGATACTCGGTCGCCATCCAGCGCATGTACTCGTCGGAGCCCGGATAGAAGTCGACTTCGTCGTTGGGGCCGGCGATGAATCCGTCGATCGAGAGAGCGATGTAGTAGACGAGCTTGCGCACGCGACTGTCCTTTCCCTGAATAACGCACTCAAAGTAACTTTGAAGGAGCCCGGCGAGCCAGCTCGATGGCTCGAGAGAGCCGGGACACCGCCTCCCTCGCGCGAGGAGCGGGCAGGGTGGTGAACCCGAGCAGCAATCCATCGAGCCGACCCTTCTCGGGGCTGAGCTGGTAGCTCGACAGCGGTCCTGGCGCGAGGCCTAGCGAACCGGCGTGTGTGACCACCGCATCGTCACGGACACTGCTCAGGCGTGCCAGCAGATGTAGCCCACCCGTCGTGGGCTCGAGCTGGAGATAGGGAGAGGAGAGCTCGTCGAGCGCACGCAGCAGCGCGGTCCGGCGCTCCGCATAGAGGTTGCGCATGCGCCGCAGGTGACGTGCGAAGTGCCCTTCACTCAGGAAGTCGGCGGCCGCGCGCTGTATCGCGAGGGGCGGGGCTGGCTGCAGCAGGTTGGCGACGCGGGCGAGCGCGTCGCGTGCCCTGTCCGGCACGACGAGGAAACCGAGGCGCAGCGTGGGGAACATCGACTTGCTGAAGGTCCCCGCGTAGAGCACCCGGCCCTGGTCATCGAGGCTCTTGAGGGCGGGGAGCGGCGCCGAGTCGTACTGGAACTCCCCGTCGTAGTCGTCCTCGACGATCCATCCGTCCGCGCTCCGAGCCCAGGCCAGGAGGGCGAGCCTGCGAGGCAGTGAGAGCGTCATGCCCAGAGGCATCTGGTGGCCTGGCGTCACGAACGCGAACCTGGCGCGCGGGGCGAGGGCTACGCCCCTTGCGACGTCGAGCCCTTCGTCATCGACCGGCACGGCGGCGAGCCGCAACCCCGCGAGCGAGAGCGCCATGCGCGCCCGGTGGTAGCCCGGATCTTCAATCCAGGCCTGGTCTGCCGGGCTGGAGAGTGCGCGAGCAATCAGGCCGAGCGCACCGTGGTAGCCGCCGGTGATCAGGACCTGGTCCGGATGGGCGATGACGCCACGTGCGACCGCCAGGTGGGTAGCGATGGCCTCGCGCAGGGAACTGTCACCACTGGCGTCGGAGTGGGCGAGGTCCATGGCCCGAGCGCCGCGAGCATGACGACCCAGCAGCCGCGACCAGGTCGCGATGGGGAATGCGTCGACTCCGGGGATGCCGATCTGGAAGGGGTGAAGCACCGCGCGGGCCCGAGTCTCGGCACGTCGAGGCTTCGGCGGGGCCGTTGAGGCTCCGCGAGGCGTGAGTGGGAGCGGGCTCGTGACGAACGTGCCGGCTGCTCCCCGTGTGACGAGGAACCCCTCGACGATGAGGCGCGCGTACGCGACATCCACCGTGCCTCGAGAGACGCGGAGTTCCAGGGCCATTGCTCGCGCCGAGGGGAGCCGGGTGCCCGGGGTCAGTGTCCCGGCGAGGATGGCCTCTCGGAGCCGATCGTAGAGCTGCACGTGGAGGGGTCGGTCACCCCGCCGCCGCGAGATCGAGGGATGAAGCATGGCTCCACGAGTGCTCATGATGGCCTGGTCATTTTCATCTTTCTTGGCCCTTTCTCTACTCCATCGTGGGCCTATCCTGTTGCGCCATGACCACTGAATCCCTGGCTTCCGCGGACGCAGCGCGGTTCCGAGCACTCCATGCGCCAGGCCAGCTCCTCATCCTGGCCAACGCTTGGGACGCGGTCAGCGCGCGGCTGATCGAATCCATTGGTGGTACCGCCATCGCCACCAGCAGTGCCGCGATGGCCTGGGCGCATGGAGCTCCCGATGGCGAGCGCCTTCCGTTCGACCGGCTGCTCGCCGCGACTCGCGACATCGTCCGCGCGGTGCATGTCCCGGTCAGCGTCGACTTCGAGCGAGGCTACAGCACGAGCCCGGTGGAAGTGGCCGACGCCATCTGCCGGCTCTCGGAGGTGGGCGTCGTCGGCGTGAACCTCGAGGATGGCGCCGAGCCGCCCGAGTTGCTGGCCGCGAAGCTGTCGGCATCACGGGAGGCGCTCCGGCGCGAGGGACGAGACGTGTTCCTGAATGCGCGCACCGATGTGATCTTGCGTCGCAGGGTGTCAGGCCCCCAGGCACTCGACGAGGTGGTGCGGCGCGCGAGGCGCTACGTGGACGCGGGCTGCGATGGTGTCTTCGTGCCAGGCTCCTTGACGGCCGAGGAGCTGGCTCGAGTCGTCGAGGAAGTGCGAGTCCCGCTCAATGTCTGGGCCGCACCGACGTTGCCCCCGCTCGAGCAGCTCCGGGCGATCGGTGTACGCCGGGTGAGCGTGGGGCCCCGCCTCGTGCTGACGGCGCTCTCGGCCGTCAGACGGGACGCGGAGCAGGTGCTCGCGGGGCGGTGGGCTCCTGCACCCGAGGGAGCGACACCGACCTACGCCGAGCTCAATGCCTGGTTCGGGTGAGCGCCTCGCATCGAGGCTCGAGCCAGCCAGGCTCCGCACTTCCGGTACGGCCTCCGGGCCCTCCAAAAATGGCCTGAAAAATCATTTTGGGGATGTCGGTGCACAACCCTGCTCTTCTCGGCCAGCCCGTGGTGGACCGGCCTGATGTCGACGTCCGGGTGGGACACCCGCACTGATGCTCACCGTGCAGAGAAAGTGACGGGCCGCGCGTCTCCGATACGGGGGCGCACGGCGCGCTTGCGAGCGGCGGGGAATTGGAGCAGGAGGGACCGGCCGTGATTGTCCGTCCCCGCCCCAGTGCCCTGAAGCTCCTCTTTGTCGTGCGCGGCACCATCCTGCCGCGCGTCCTGCCCCACGTGATGGGTATCGCGGCGCTGTCCTGCCTCGTCGTCTGGACGCACCAGGAGGGCCACCTGCGGCTCTCGGTGACCTCGCCCGCGCCCCTGTCGCTGCTCGGCATCGCGCTGTCCATCTTCCTCGGGTTCCGGAACAACGCCTGCTACGACCGCTGGTGGGAGGCCAGGAAGCAGTGGGGCGCGCTGCTCATCGAACTGCGCGCGTTCTCACACCAGGCCATCGCGCTGCTGGACGACGGGGACGCCGAGGTGCCCGTCGTGGGGCGGCAGGCGGCGCGGCGGCTGATTCACCGGAACATCGCCTTCGCGCATGCGCTCGCCGCGCACCTGCGCGGGCATGACGCCCGGGAGGACATCTCCCGCTTCGTCGCGGAGCCGGAGCGCTCGCGCGTGCTGACCAGTGGAAATCGGCCCAGCGCGCTGCTGCGCGAGCACGAGGTCGAGCTGGCCGCGCTGCGGCGGGAGGGCCGGCTCTCCGACATCGCGTGGGGCTCGCTGGCCGCGCGGGTCCACGCGTTGATGGGCGTGCTCTGCGCCTGCGAGCGCATCCGCTTCACGCCGCTGCCCTTCGCGTACACGGTGCTGCTCCACCGCACCGCGTACCTCTTCTGCCTGCTGCTGCCCTTCGGCCTCGCGGAGGCCCTGGGCTGGTTCACGCCGGTGCTCGCGGCGATGATTGCCTACACCTTCTTCGGCCTGGACTGGCTGGGCGACGAGTTGGAGGAGCCCTTCGGCACGGCTCCCAACGACCTGCCGCTGCTCGCACTGGCCCGGACGGCGGAAATCAACCTGTGCGAGGCGCTGGGCGAGCCGCAGCCCGAGCCGCTGCGCCCCGTGGACTTCATCCTCCCGTAGGCGCCGGGCCGCTCACTGCACCTACGCGAGGTCTTCGAGCACCCTGGACCAGTGCTCGCGCATCGCCTCGCGGGCCTTCGCGTCTGGCAGCTTCTCCATATGCACGTGGAAGGAGACGCCTCGCGCCTTCGGTACCAGCGTGAGCTGCAGTGTCGCGGGCTTCCTCCATCCTTCTGGCTGCCAGGTCATGCGGATGCGCTGCCCGGGCTTCACCACCCGGACCTCGCCGCGTACGCCGGGTACTCCCCGGCGCTTGGGAACCTCGTAGCCCGCCCCCGGCTCGAGCGTCAGCGTCGCGCCGGCACCGAGCCATCGCTCCGCCTGTGTTGCAACCCGCTCCCACATTTCCTGGGCACTCACCGGCAGCGTGCGTACCACTCCCACCTGGAAGCCCGTCGCCGCCGTCTCGCCCACGACCCGCTTGCCGCGGGCCTGCTCGTACGCCACGGCAATGGACTGCTGCCACCACGTGGACTCCACCTCTCGGGCCAGGTGCGCGACGAGCTTCTTGTGGTTCAGCTCGCCTGCTCCCGCCGCGTCCAGCGCACGCATCCACCCCTTCCAGTCCCGCCCGGTCGCCTCCTTCACGGCGCTGTCGGTCACGCGTTCGGTGATGAGCGCCTTCTTCGCGGCCACCTTCTTCGTGGCCGAGGGCTTCTTCCCGCCCGCGGCGATCTCCGCGAGCCGCGCCTGCACCAGCGTCTTCACCAGCTTCGCCGGGAGCGGCTTGTCGGGCGGGAAGGTCACGCCGCTCTTCGACGTGGCATAGCCGTCCAGCTGCGCCTTCAGCGCCGGCACCACGCTGCCGCTGAAGGGGTAGTAGCCGCAGTGGGTCTTGAAGAAGGCGAAGCCGGCAACGGCCTTCCCGTCGACCTTGAAGGTGGGCATCCGGTAGCTGATGGTTTCGACCGCCCCCGGAAGCAGCTTGCGGAGTTGCATGCGCAGCGCCTCCAACGTCTTCTTCGCCGCCGGGTCCTTCAGTTCCGCCAGGTATGCGTCGATGGGCTGCAGCCCTCTCGGATTCGTCGCCATGGTCTTCGAGCCCCCGTGGTGTTCTCAGAACGCGGTACGCATCCGCGCTCCGTTCTGGAGCGCTCTCGTCAGAAGCTTCCGGCGTTGGGTTCGATTCCCGCAGCCCGGACCACGTCCCTTCTGTGGAGCATAGAGCATAGGACGGATGGGAGCCCGGTTGATGGTGGGGTGCTGGACTGAAGGCCTTCCCAAGCCCGCCCTGTTTGACCGTGCGCTGCCGCGGACCTGGCGCTATCTTCGCTGCGAGTGGAGCAAGGCGCCCGCCGATTGGAGAGGGGTCCTGAGTGCAAGGAAGCATATGGGTGGAAGTGAGCGGCGGCATCGTCATTGCTCGTTTTCGCGGCGAGCCTACTGAGGCCTTGCTCAGGGAAACCCAGGAGCGCGTCCTCATCCTTCTTCGGGACACGACGCGCCGGAAGGTCCTCTATGACGCGCTGGAGATGGAGCCGCCCACGGTGGAACTGACGCTGGTGCAGCAACAGCTCAGCGAGGAGATCCACAAGATGGGGGTACGGGTCGCGCTCCTTGTCCCCAACAGCCGTCTGGCCTATCTCTCCCGGATTGCCTTTGGCGCGGGGGACCACCGGGTGTTCTACAACGACCTGGGCGAGGCCATTGCCTGGTTGATCGCGGACTAGGGAGCGCAGAGCCGTCCCTGCATCCAGCCCCTCAGGCGCGAGCGCGGGACGCGGTGGGGACCAGGCCAGAGGATGAGCAACTCTCCCACGTCGGGCGGGGTGAGCTGAAGGCGAGGCGCCTTGGAACCCGTTTCAGGATCAGCTCCGCGGATTGGCGGAAATCACGTGCTGGGCGGCGACCCGGGCGCCGTCGGAGCGCACCGAGCTTGCGCTGGAGAGAGCACGGGCAGTCACGCCGGGTTGGAGCGTACGCTCGAGCGCGCGGGCGGCCTGGACCATCGCCTGGCCGAGGCCGTGCGGCGCCCGCATGCTGCCGAAGCCGAAGTAGATGGGCGGCTCGCCGGTCTCGAGGAACGCCTCCAACTCGGGGGATAGAGGACGCTCGTCTGCGATGTCCTCTTCGGGCAGGACGTGAGTGGCGCGGCGAGCTACTCCGAGTACTCCTGCCTGGCGACGAGGCGCCAGTTGCGATTGTAGATGTGGAGCTTGGAGAACCAGCCGCTGTGGCAGCTGCCGCTGTTGCTGGCGGTGTAGCCGTAGACGAAGCCGTTGTGGACGCGGGCCTCGAGCTGGGGCGAGCCGGGGTTCTCGCAGGGCTGGTTGACGCGGACGGCCTGGTAGGCGGCCTCGGCGAGCACTTCTTCCTGGCCCTCGAAGTCGTAGAGGGAGTGGACGCGGTTGGCGGTGAAGGTGCCGAGCTGGCTGGCCTGCTGGGCGTCGCTCAGCGTGAGGAAGGACCGCAGGTTGGCGAGGGTGGCGGCCTCGGAGGTGATCGAGCCAACGAGGCGGTGAACGGCGCCGTCATTGTCGGAGAGCGCGGCGCGGATGGCGGTGATGCCGGACGAGCCCTGGTAGACGGAGCTGTCGCCCCAGGTGAAGCTGAGGGCGGTGCTGGCGGAGTAGGCGTTGAGCGCGCAGGAACCGTCGGCGCCGGCGGTCTCGACGAGGATGATTTTGCGGAGGCGGTACTCGGGGTTCAGGAGGGCGAGGCACTCGTTGCCGGCGACGCCGTCGTAGTTGGCGGCCGGGAGAACGGCCTCGACGATGTTGTAGACGCGGAACGCGGGATCCGTGGCCTGTTGCTCGGTGGACTGGAGGGTATCAGTGTCCATCTCGGCGCCGGAGCAGCCGGCGGCGATGGAGGAGGCGAGGAGGAGAGAAGAGAGTCGGAGAGAGGTTCGCATGGCCGCGCAAACTAGCACTCGTGATTCGTTCGAGCCCGAACAATCATTCAAGCAACGGACGCACCGGCGTTACGCGTCGCACGCCAGGCTCGAGCGAAGCCGCCCGACAGCACGAAACGGGGAAACGTCACCCACTGCTCGACGAAGAGCCGCGCGACGACGTCGAAGGGACCCCGGAAGGGGACGGGCGCTTCCGATTCGAGGCGGTGGCCACGACCCTGGAGTGCCAACGCGCTCACGACCGCCAAGGCCCCGGGAAGCACCATCCAGGGCGAGGTGAAGGGTGAAGTGGCGAGCAGCACCGTGCCGGATTGGAACAACGGCACCGTCAGCGCATGGACGAGCAGGTTGCGGCGATCGCAATGGTTGTCCGGGTAGAGGCGCCATTGCCAGGAGAGGAGTCCATCAGTTCGGTCGTTCATGCCCCTGATCTACGGGGCGCGCCCCCCGGGCGTCTTGAACGAGTTGGCTGCGCCGTGGGCCGCAACGCCGTGGGCCGCAACATCGACGGAGGCAGGCCCAGCATTCGCCGGAAGGTGCGCGTCATGTGGGCGGCATCGGAGAAGCCCGCGGCATGAGCGGCCTCACCCAGGGACATGCCCGACACGATGGCCGCGGCGGCTCGCTGGAGCCTCAACCAGGCGAGATAGGGTCGCAGGGGCAGCCCGATGGATTCAGTGAAGGCGTGCATCAGGCGCCCCGGTGAAAGCCCCACCTGCGACGCGAGAGCCGGTAGCGAAGTGTCCCCCTCGGGTGGCAGTTGGCGGAGCAGCCGGAGCAGCTTGCGCACCCGGGGATGCACGGCACGCCGGGCCGGGGCCTCACCCGCGCCGAGAACCTCGATGGCCAGGTGGGTCCACTCGGCTCCTCCGGCTTGCATGAGGCGCATTGGGTCCGCATCCCGGGCGAGGGTGTCGCGCTCGACGGCGGAGAGGGCCCGGAAGGGGCCTTCGACAGAGGCCCCGAGCGCCGCGCCGGCTTCACTCTCGGGGTCGAGGAAGACGAGCAGCACCTCGCGGCCCGCGGCATCGATGGCGTGAGGCACATCGGGCGCCGTCAGCACTCCGGGCATCTCCCTCCAGGGCTCACGACCGGCACGCACGCGCAACGGCCCGTCGAGGCCCAGCACCAGGTGCATCGCGTGGTGGGAATGGCCAGCGCTGCTTCCACCAGGTCCCCGCATGGCCAGCAGCGGAGGCCATATCGGCAGGGGCGCCCCAGGGGCGATGTGAGGTGCTCCAGCGATGCGCACCCCCTCATGCTACACAGCACGGCTCACACCAGCACCCACCAACCCGCCGCGCTCCGCCGCTCAGCCGAGCACGAAGCGAACCCAGAGGAGCCCGTAGAGGGTGAGCAGGGCGGCGGCGAGCAGGTCCAGCACCACGCCAATCTTCATCATCGTGGGCAGGCGCACGTAGCCGCTGCCGAAGACGATGGCGTTGGGTGGAGTGCCCGCCGGCAGGGCGAAGTCGCAGGACGAGGCGAAGGTGCTCACCGCGAGCAGGGGCAGAGAGCCGGGCAGCACGTTGAGCAGCACGTTCACCGTGGCGGTGTTGGAGGCCACGGCGGACAGGGCCACGGTGGACAGGGCCACGGCGCCGTACTGCGCGATGGGGCCGAGGGCCTCCAGGCCCGCCAGGCGCGCGGCCATGTACGTGGACAGGCCGCTGCCCTCGATGCCGGCGGCGAGCGCGAAGCCTCCTCCCAGCAACAGCAGCGTGTCCCAGGGCACCCGGGCGAGGGCCCCGCGCGACAGCCGTCCCAGCAGCACCAGCGTCCCGGCGGCGAGCAGCGCCACGGCCGCCTCGTAGTGCTTGCCCAGCAGTTTGAAGCCCCCGAAGGCCGAGGCCACCCACGGCGCCAGCACGCCCCGGAGGAAGTCCCCGCCCATCCACAGCACCGCGGCTACCAGGAAGACGGTGCCCACCACCTTCTCGCCGCCCGAGAGGGGCCCGAGCGCGGCCAGCTCCCGTTGGATGATGTCCACCCCCTGCCCGGGGCCGAGTGCGTCCCGGCGGCCCTTGCGCCACAGCACCCACCACACGAGCGGCAGGAAGAGGACGACGAAGGGCAGGGCGGCCAGCATGTACTCGACGAACCCCACCTCCATGCCCAGCCGCCGCGAGGCCACGCCCGCGAAGACGGAGTTGGTGGGGCTGCCGATCTTCGTTCCGATGCCGCCGACGTTGGAGCCGTAGGCCACTGCCAGCATCAGCGCGGCGCCGAAGTGCTGGAGCTTGCGGCCCTCGGAGGACTCGAGCTGGGCGAGGAGCGCCATGCCGATGGGCACCATCATCACGGCGGTGGCGGTGTTGGAGATCCACAGGGAGACGGAGGCAGTGGCCACCAGCATGCCGAGCAGCAGCCGCTGGGGCTCGGTGCCGATGGCATGCATGATGAGCAGGGCGATACGCCGGTGCAGGTGCCACTGCTCGAGGGCGGCGCCCAGGGCCATGCCTCCGAGGAAGAGGAAGATGTAGGGGTCCACGTAGGGGAGGGTGGCGCGGCCCATGGTAGCGGGCAGGCCGTGCACGCCGAAGACGCCCAACGCGGGGAAGAGGACGAGTGGGAGGAGGGCGGTCCAGGCGATGGGGACGGCCTCGGTGAACCACCAGAGGGCCATCCAGGCGGCAACGGCGGCGGCGGCGGCCGGGCGGTGTCCCATACCGGGCACTTCGTGGAGTCCCGAGGGGATGAGCAGGAGGGCCGCGGCGGCGAGCGGCCCGGCGAGCAGTCCGAGCAGGTGCACACGTGATGGCGAAGTAGGGGTCGCACTCCGGGTCGAGCGGGAAGCCACGTGCCCACCGTGGCACAGGTGGCGTGAGCAGGGCCATGGGCTCGGGGTTGGTTCCTGATGGAGATGATGGATACTGACATGACTCTCGTGAGTGGCGAGGCCTGGTTCCGACGGTTGATTCAGTCACGTTGAGCGGGCAAGGTCCCACTCCATGAGTGACAAGCAGGTCTTCCAGGACGAGTACTTCACCGTCCTCGTCGACGAGCGGAGAGGCATCGTCCGCACCATTCGCAGCAGCGCACCGTTCACCTCGCTCGAGGAGCTCGAAGGCATCTTCACACGGCTCGGTGAATCCCTGGATGCACTGGGGCGCTCGCGGTATGGACTGCTCGCCGACCTCCGAGCCGGCCCCGGCCGGAACGATCCCGAGTTCGAAGCCATCATGGAGCAACGCCACCGCCCCCGTTGGATCGGCGGCTTCCGGCGGGTCGGCGTGCTCGTGCGCAGCACCGTGGGCGTGATGCAGATCCAACGCCATGCCCGGAGCGATGGTGTCGAACGGATGATTTCGAAAGACGAGGACGAGCTGCTGAAGTACCTCACCCAGGGCGGCTAGGTCATTGCGGCTCGCTCCCCCAGATGAGCTGACCGTTCCGGTAGAGCGTCACTCTCTCCCACTGGGTGAAAGAGGTTTTGGAGGGGTCGAAGGAGTAGTCATTGGATTCGTCGAAGTTCGACCAATCCACCTTGTGGCCGCGGATTTGGATTTCCCCTGAATCGCCAACAGCCGGAATGCTACCCGCAGCGGAATCGAAGGCGATCTCCAGGTAATGATCCGCCCCCGTCTTCCCCGTGCTCGTCTTCACCAGCTTGCTGGTGACGTTCGAGTTGCCGACGCGGGCATAATCACAGTAGATGGCAAGCGGCTTTTCCCCATCAATCGTGAACCAGTAGCGGATGGTCAGCTCACTCAGACCCACGGGCTCGCCGCCGTTGTTCTTGATCTTGAAATGCGGCCTCAAGCCGTTATCACCCACCTGGGTGTCCGCCGCACGGTATTGCAGCTCGAGATTGCCCGGGGGAGGCGTCGATGTCTCCCGAGGGGTTGCGCTCAGCTGCGCCGAGTTCCCGCTCTCGCCCGCGGCGTTTACCGCACTGATGACGTAATGATACGTCGTTCCATTCGTCACCGACGTGTCGGAATAACTCGTACCGTTGACCGCTGCCAGGGGGGTGTACGGTCCGCCATTTGTCGTCGAGCGCTTGATTTTGTAGGAGCTGGCATTGGTCGAGGCGCTCCAACTCAAATCGATTCTTCCATTGCCCGCCGTCACGGTCAACCCGGTGGGGGGAGCGGGGACAGCGGACGCGTTCACGATGGCCCAGTAGGCCTGTTTGGACTGCAGACGCTCATCGAACAAGAGGGGCCAATTGTTGCGGGCCACCGGGAACGTTCGCAGCCAGGTGTTTCCGTCATCCTTGCCCCACAACGTGACGCTGGTGACCAGGTTCTTGTGTCTCTTGAAGACCTCGAACAACTGTTTGTAGAGAGAGGCCTGCTTCTGCTTCAACTCCTCCGGGAACGTGTCGTATCGCTGCGAGGAGTCGTAGTACACGCTCACATCCAGCTCGGTGATGTGCGTCTCGACCCCCAGATCGGCGAATTTGACGATGGAGCTCTCGATCTCCTGAATCGTCGGATAGTAGAGGCTGACGTGCGTCTGGTGTCCGACACCATCAATCGGAATCCCCTTGGCCCTCAAGCGCTTGACCAGGTCATACATGGCCTGGCTCTTGCCTGATTCGTGTGTGTTGTAATCATTGATGAACAACACAGCATCCGGGTCCGCTTCGCGGGCGAACAGGAACGCCTTCTCGATGAACTCCTCCCCGGCGATCTGGTACCACAAGCTGCGGCGCAATCCGTCAGGCTGCGAGGCATCGAGGACCTCGTTGACCACATCCCAGGCGTATATCTGGCCTTTGTAGCGGCCCATGACCGCGTTGATGTGCTTCTTCATCCGTTGGAACAAGAGCTCCTTGCCCGCCAGATTCCCGTTCGCATCACGGAAGACCCAGTCCGGCGTTTGTGAATGCCAGACCAGCGTGTGCCCCCGGACCTGCTGCCCGTTTCCAACCGCGAACTGAACGGCGGCATCCGCACCGCTGAAGTCGAATACTCCCTCCTGTGGCTCCGTGCTGTCCCACTTCAAGACATTTCCCGGTGTCGTGCTGTTGAAGTGCTTGGCGAGCAACTTCCTGTCCGCATCCGCCAGGAGCTCACTGTTGGAGAAGGAGGTTCCGATCAGGAAGTCATTGGCGAACACATCCTCGAGCGAAGGAATGCCTTCTTCGATGACAATGGGCCCGAGATCAGGCAGCCTCTCCAGACGGAAATCGTCGACATGGAAGACCAGCGAGGAGTCGTTCGGCGCTTCGAAGTATACGGACAGGTTGTCCGCCGCCTCGAGCAGCTTGTACTGGGCCTGGAACCTCACCCAGTCATTGGATGTAGCCGTGTCGAAGTATATCCTCTCGTAGTAGGTGGTACTCGGCGTCTTGCGCTGGAGCGTCATATGCACGCTGGTGCTCGGAGCTGCCTGCGGCAGCTTGATCCACCCCGTGAACACGTAGGTCTGGCCCGGTTCCATGTACGCCGTCACGTCCAGCGTCGGTCCGTGCCACGACTGCTTGCGGCCACCCACCTTCAGGCCGTACGAGCCGCCGCGGGCCGCTTCCGCTACCACCTCCAACGTTTCCACACCACCGCGTCCAGTCCAGCCCTGCACCGTTCCATCTTCGAAATCAGTCTGGAGGAGCAGGATGTTTTCAGAATGTGCGGGATGCGGCGAAAAGAGCAGCGGAATCAAGAATGACGCCAGGAGCATTTGAAGCACTCCCAGAACTGGCTTTTTCTTCATCGAGCTCATCCTTTGTCCTCATGCCTGGGGTTGGGGGTGGTTCCGGCACCTCAGCGGTAACAGCCAAGCGTAGTCAGTGATTGACCGTAAATCGAGCAATCACATTATTCATTGACTTCACTGCGCGTCAAATGGTTCGAAGATAGGAGAATTTTCCGTTGAGTCATCAGCACCCCTCAACCGATGAGAGAGGAGCGGATTTTCCATGTTTTGAGAGTCATGGCGCCCCCGTGATTCATCCGCGTCAGCGGACCGTTTGACGTAGAGTGAACGCTCACGGTTCGCCCGGTGTGCTTGGAGGACTCATGATGAAGCCTTGGAACTCATTGGTGCTGACTGCGGCCTTGTGTCTGGCGGGCGGTTGTCAGACCGAACCTGGCGAGCCATCCACCCCCTCGGTCCCCTCCGCCGCCGACCCGTCGCCGCCGAGCCCACAGACTCCCCCGTCCGAGGTTCCCGAGCCGAACCTGGAACCAGAAGCTCCTTCGTCCGAGGTTCCCGAGGATCCGGACGCGCAAGGCACCTGGAGCGCCCAGGCCCCCACTTTGGGGGCGCGCAGCGATCAGCGGGCGGTGCTGCTGAGCACGGGTGGCGTGCTGGTGCTGGGGAACTCCTCGGCGGAGGTCTACGACCCGAACGCGAATGAGTGGAGGACCGTGGCGCTGCCACGCCTCGCGCATCGGTCTCAATTCACCCTGACGGCGCTCGCCTCGGGCAAGGTGCTGTTGACGGGTGGTGTGGCGGGGGTCCAGGGCGAATGGCCCTGGCAGAACAGAGCCGAGCTGTATGACCCCGTCACCGGCACCTGGAGCGACACGGGGTCGTTGAGCGATGGGCGCGCCGGACACACGGCGATCGCGCTCGCCTCGGGCAAGGTGTTGGTGCTGGGTGGCATGCACACGCCCATCGCGTCAGTGTCCAGCGCGGAGCTGTACGATCCGGACACTGGCACCTGGAGCGGCGCGGGCGGCCTGGCGGGAGCCACCGATCATGCCGCGACGCTGCTCTCCTCGGGCAAGGTGTTGGTGACGGGTGGGTACGCCCCCCGCTACGCTCCACTCAATCTGGTGCACGTGTATGACCCGGACACGAACTCGTGGACGCGGGAAGGGACCATGCCGCGCGCGCGCTCGGGACACACCTCCGTCCAGCTCGAGTCGGGCGAGGTGCTGGTCCTGGGCGGCGATTCGGCGGCGGTGGACATCTACACGCCCGACACCCATCAGTGGTCCGAGGGTCCATCTCTCCCCTTCGGGGATGCCTTCAGCGCCACGTTGCTGCCGGGCGGGGAAGTCCTCGCGCTGGGCCGCTCGGGGCAGGCGGCGCTGTACTCTCCGGCGACCCACAGCTGGCGCCTCGCGAGTCCCCAGCTCCAGGCGCATGTCTACGGCGCGGCCACGGTTCCGCTGCCCACGGGGCAGGTGCTGGTCATCGGTGGGACAGGAGCTCCGTCCGCCGTGGAGCGCTTCACCCTCCGAGACTCCGGCGCCCGGGGCGAGGGCACGCGATAGGACACGCTCTGGTCAGAGCGCCTTGCTCGACTCGCGCTCGCCCACCCCATCTTCATCATCGGTGCACGGGTAGCGGTCGAGCGTGGCGTGCAAACCCTTGTCATCCGCGGACACGCGCATGACGTCCCGGATCTCACTGCCGTGGTCGCCGCACTCCATCTCCACCCGTTCGACCTGCTTCGACTTCAGCAGCTCCGCCCAGGTCTCGGGCTCCAGCACGAGCGGCTTCTCGGGGTGCTCGGCGGTGCCGAGCGCGCGCACGCGGCCGTCGCGCCGGTCGTAGCCGATGAGCACCGCCTCGCGCAGGCCGCAGATGAAGGCATTCGTCTGCAGCACGAACTCGCGCGCCTGGCCATCGTGGTCGTAGTCGCCGAGCTCCATGGCTCGCAATGATTTGCGGCGGCCGAGCACGCCCATCAGCTTGTCGGGATGGATTTCATCGTCCCCCTCGCGAGGCGCCCAGCGCCGCAGCATCGCCTTGGGTTCGTCCACTTTCATCGCGAGGTTCTCGAACAGGGGCGTGAGCGGCACGCGCTCGGGTGGCTTGCCCGGACGCAGGCGCACGAGCTCCAGATCGCCACGCTCGGCGTAGGCGAAACCCTCGCAGCCACAGGAGACGGCCCCCGAGCTCTCGAAGCACTCGAGCGCGGGCGTCGAGCGCCACTCCAAGCGCCAGCGCTCGACGACACCGTCGACCTTGACCCGGACCTGCTCGCGCAATACGGGGCCTCCGGCCACCGCCGCCGTCCCGAGCAGACACGCGAGCCCCATCCCTCCCATGAGCCGCTTCATTCCGACCTACGCCTTCTGGAACACGAGGAAGTACTGGTCGGGGAGGAAACCATGCGCCTGGGACTGGCCGGTAGTCCTTCCCACAAAAAGGTTGCGTACAATTTGATTTGACGCAATATGCTTGGCGGCCGAACCGCTCGCCGTGCGAGCAGGAGGTCAGTCGCGAGCGCTGAGGGGCATCCGCTGCTCACGGCCCGCCGGCCAGCATCCACGAACTTCCCTTGGAGGAATCATGTCTCAAGACGCTGCCGTGGCACGCCCCAGTCTCCTGAAAACCCTTGCACGCATCTGGCTGGGAGCCTCCTTGCTCCTCGCGGGGGCGGGCCACCTCACGTGGGCCCGCATCGAGTTCCAGGCCCAGGTGCCGAAGTGGGTACCACTCGACGCCGACTTCGTCGTCCTCGCTTCGGGCATGGTCGAGCTCGTGCTCGGCGCGGCGCTCCTCTTCGCGCGCCGCCTGCGCCCGCAGGTCGGGTGGGTGGTGGCCGCGTTCTTCGTCGCGGTCTTCCCGGGCAACATCTCGCAGTACGTCAATGGCATCAGCGCGTTCGGTCTCGACACCGACAGGGCGCGATTCATCCGGCTCTTCTTCCAGCCCGTCCTCGTCGCCTGTGCCCTCTGGTCGACCGGCGCGTGGGCGGCCTATCGCGCGTCGAAGCGCTCGAAGTGACGTCGCGGCCGGGGCTCAAGGCTGGGCCGCGGCGCTCCGGAGCCAGGCGCGAAGGGCTGAGATTTCCGGGCGCGCCCGTGCTTCCGCGGGATGGACGAGGTGGTAGCGGTAGCCCTCGAGCACCGGCCCAAAGGGTTGAACGAGGGTCCCACTCCTCAAATCGTCATCGACGAGTCGCAGGCTCAGGAGCGCGATGCCCTGTCCCGCGAGCGCCGCCTGGATCGCGTGGCTCTCGTCGGTGAAGGTCGTCCCGCCCGTGGCGTCGATGCCTGGCAGATCGGCGCGCTCGAGCCACAAGCGCCACGTCGGCGTGTCGCGCTCGACGCGCCGCCACTCGAAATGCAGCAGGGAGCGGCTGCGCAGGTCCTCCTTGCGTCTCATCCCGAGCCGGGGGCTGCAGACGGGAGCGAAGGAGTCGGAGAACAGCTCCTCGGAGACGAGCCCGGGATAGGGCCCACGCCCGTACCGGATCGCCGCGTCGGCGACGCCGGAGCGGAAGTCGACGGGCTCGTTCGAGGCGTGCAGGCGCAGGTCGATGCCGGGGTTGGTTTCGCGGAAGGCCGCGACCCGGGGCACCAGCCACCGGGCCGTGAAGGCGTTTGTCGCCGAGAGCGTGACCACATGGCGGGACGGGCGAGCGGTGAGCGCGTCCAGAGCCTTCGCGAACGCGTCGAAGCCGTCGCGGAGCACCGGGTAGAGCAGTTGCCCCTCGGGAGTGAGCAGGACCTGCCGGGTGCGCCGCTCGAACAGCCCGACTCCGAGCAGCTCCTCGAGTTGCCGGATCTGGTGGCTGATGGCGGTCGGGGTCACGCCCAGTTCCCCGGCGGCCCGCTTGAAGCTGAGGTGGCGGGCCGCCGCCTCGAAGGCCCGGAGCGCGGAGAGTGGAGGCAGCTGTCTCATGGTCGTGGATGGATGAGTTCCATTCAGCCGTCGGCTGAGAAAGACACGTTTGTCACGGAACGTGCCCGGACGCATCTTCTTCCGCGACACAGGGCCGCCACGGCGAGAGAGCGAACACGCGCGGGATGGCCCGGGAAAGCTCATGGAGCAGGGGAGACAAGACAATGGCTGAGCTGCTGCATATCGACTCGAGTGCCCGTCCAGGCGGGTCCGACGTCAACCGTCATGGCTCGCATACTCGCCGTCTGACGGCCCGGTTCGTGGCGCGCTGGCGTGCCGCCCGCCCACGGGATGGAGTCATCTACCGGGATGTCGGGCTGAATCCGCCCACGCCGGTAACGGGCCGGTGGATCCACTCCGCCTTCACGAAGCCGGCATTGCGCGAGCCCTGGATGCGCGAGACGCTCGCGGAGAGCGATGCGTTGGTGGACGAGCTGCTCGCCGCGGATGTGATCGTCGCCGGCGTGCCGATGTACAACTTCGGCGTCCCCGCGCAGTTCAAGGCCTATATCGACAACATCGTCCGTGTGGGCCGCACGTTCGGCTTCGACCGCACACGGAAGGGCGACCCCTACTGGCCCCTGCTCACGGAGGCGAACAAGACGCTCGTGGTGCTGAGCTCGCGCGGCGACTTCGGTTATGGAAAGGGACAGCGAATCGAGCACATGAACCACGTGGAGCCGAGCATCCGGACCGCCTTTGGATACATCGGCATCACCCATGTGGAGTCAGTGGCGATCGAGTACGACGAGTTCGCCGATGAGCGGCTCGCGGCGTCGATCGCCCAAGCGGAAGCCGAGGTGGATGCCCTCGTCGACCGTCTGCTCGAGCCGCGTCTCGCCACGGCTCGAGCCGTTTGAGATTGGCGGGGTCAGCGCACCTCGAATTCGTAGATGCGCGTCGCCGGGTCGCCGTTCTGGGACGGGGTGGTCACGTTGAGTTTGATGTAGCGCGCCGAGGTGGGGCTGATCGAGTGGGTCGAGGTGTTGGCGGTGTTGTTGGTCACCGTCACCGGGGTGCTCCAGCTGGTGCCGTTGCTGGAAGTCTGGATGGTGAAGGCCCGGGTGTTCCAGGTGCTCGACTCGCCGCCCGCGCCGGCATGCTTGACCACGAAGCTGCTGACCGTCTGCGCGGAGCCGAGATCGACCTGCAGCCAGGACGAAGAGGTCAACGAGCAGAACTTGTCGGTGGTGCCGCCGGAGACGCTGCCGTTGACCGCCTTGGCCGGCGTTTCGCTGCTGTTGCAGGCGCTGGAGCCGGTCGCCGGCTTGTTGAGCGCCAGGTTGATGTTGCCGGCGCCGACCGAGACGGTCTGGGTCCTGGTGTGGCTGGCGCCGCCGTTGTCGGTCACGGTCAGGCTGACGTTGTAGTTGCCGGTGCTGGCGTAGGTATGGCTGGGGTTGGTCGCGGTCGAGCCGCTGCCGTCGCCGAAATTCCAGCTGCGCGAGGCGATGCTGCCGTCGATATCGCTGGAGGAGTCGCTGAAGCTCGCGGTCAGTCCGCTCACGCTGACGCCGAAATTGGCCACCGGTGGGGTGTTGCCGCTGACCGCGGTGTTGATCGCCGCCGCGTACTGCGCGGTCGTGCCCTGCGACCAGCACGCCAGGACATCGTCATACAGCCACATGAAGCCGCCGGCGATGCCGGCGGTGGCCTTCCAGTTGCTCATCTTGCTCTGCACCGTGGCCGGACTGTCGCCGCTGCCGCAGCCGGTGCCGTGGCGCGACCACAGGCCCGGATCGACGGTCATGCCCATCGCGGTGTTCCAGCTCGCCGGATTGTTGCCGGCGCCTCCGTCGTACACCTGCAGGTAGATGCGGTCGACCGCGCTGCCGAGGTTGTTCTTGAGGTTCCTCCAGAAGCTCTGATTGGTGTAGGGCGCGAAGGTGATCTTGTAGCCCAGGCCGATCAGCATCTGCCCGAACTGGGTGGTCGGGGCGAGGTCGTAGGCGCTCTCGTCGTCGAAGTTGACCGCGTCGGCGCCGGTGGCGGCCTTCAGCGCCTGGAAGTTGCGGTACAGGATGCTGTTGCTGCCGGTGCCGCAGACGAGGGTGCTGCCGCAGCCGGCGGCGGTGCCGTTGACCAGCCTGGCCATGCGCTCGAAATCGGGAACGCTCCAGGCGCCGGTCGACACTTCGATGCGCTCGACCGAGGTCGGCGCGGTCTTGAGCGTGGCCAGCCGCGTCGGCCAGGCCGGGTCGCCGATGTAGGCGCCGTTCTTGACCACCGGGATGTCGTTGTAGACCAGGTCGCCGTTGTCCTCGATGTGGAAGCTCCACAGGATCACGGTGGTGAAGCCCGAGTTGCGCAGGTCGTCCATCACCGCGGTGCCGCCGGAATAGAACGGGCCGCCGCCGTAGATGGCCGAATCGGCATGGGCCGCCGGAGCGAGCGCGGCCAGGGCGAAGGCGGCGAGCGCCGGCCAGGCTCGGTGGGCGGGACGGAGGCGGGACGAGAGTTGCTTCGACTTCGGCATGGTGTGCTCCCCTGCAATGAGCGTCGTGGACGCGATGGCATCGATTCGCCGGCCTCGGCGAAGGGCCCACATTGCGAGCGCCGAAATCGGAGTGTCAATATGTTATTCGATTTAAACAGGGAAATAATGTTTTACGCGGGCCTGTTGAATTCTTGCCTGGCGGATCAAGGCGCTGCGCGGTTTGGACAAGGGGCAGGCCGTAGACTCCTCGCATGCTGACCGTCTTCGCATGGGGCTATGAGGGTTGGGGCAACTCCACCCGGGAGTTGCTGCGGGCCTTTGACGCCGTCGAGCAGGCCCGAGGGTTCCAGCCTCCGGTGTTCGTCGATGTGCGCGTGCGTCGTCAGGTGCGTGCCGTGGGGTTCCTGGACGACGCGTTCGAGCAGCGGGCCGGCCGGGCCCGGTACCGCTGGTTCCCAGGGCTCGGCAATGCCGCCGTCGGAACCGGAGAGGGCCCGATGCGGCTGGTCACCCCCGCGGATGCCTACGAGCTCCTCGGGCTCGCACTGGCCCAACGGCGGCAGCGGCGGCGCGTGGTGTTCTTCTGCAGCTGCGGTTCCCCCTTCTCGGCGCGGACATGCCACCGCCAGCTCGTGAGGCGCGCGCTTCTCTCCTCGGCCCGCTCAATCGGTGTGAAGGCGTCGGTGCAGGAGTGGCCGGGAGGCCCGCTGCGCGAGCGCGTGCTGGCCGAGCTTCCCGTGCGGGAAGAAAGTCTGGAGTCCCTGCTCGGCGGGGCCCAGGCCCTCCGTCTCGGGCGGGAACTGCCTCACGTGCGATTCCTGGCGTGGCCCGCGGGCGGGCTGCTCCGTCTGCGCTACCGCGATCGGAGCCAGTTGGTGTCGGTCGCCGCGGCCCGTTTCCACGCGGGCGAATGGAAGATGCCCCTGTATGTGCATCCGGTGGAGGAGGGCGACTCGGCTGAGAGGCTCCTCCATCACGCGCGCCGGTTCAGGCGGGAGGGAATGCTGGAAGAGTTCAGGGTCGGCTGAGCCACTGCCAGCCCCTCACCGCGTCAGTGGTAGTAGACCTCGATGCCCGAGAGGTTGGCGGTGCCTCCCGAGGTGGTCAGGTTCAGGGTGCCATCCGTGACGGAGACGACCCAGGGGCCCAGCCGCTTCCATTGGCCGGGCGCGCCGCTCACGTAGTCATCCTGGACGAGCTTGCCCTCTACCAGCACGTCGAACGTCTTCGTCGCGTTGTCCTCCCATACGTAGAGGTAGACGTCATAGGTGTCCGATGGCACCACGCCGATCGTCACCGCGGCGGTCGTGCTGTAGATGCACGAGCGGATCATCTGCGCGCGGTTGGCGTCCGTCGTGGGCACCAGCGGAATGGTCTGGTCCTCGAAGCGCGTGCCCGAGAGGGTGAGGTTGGCCGCGCCGCTGCTGGCCTCCCAGGTCCGTCCGTCGATGGTGAGCGCCGGCCCACCGAGGTTGATGGCTCGAAAGAGCGTTCCCGAGGGCGGCGGGGTGCTGCCCGCGCGCTCCACTATGAGCAGCGCATCCGTGTAGCCCGAGGGCCAGGCGAGCGCCCGCGTCCCCGTCGCCGTGTACGTGCCAATGAGCGTCTTCGCTCCACCCGTGCCCGGGTTCCACCAGGACAGCGTCACGTTGCCGCTCCCCAGCGCGGCGAGGTTCACGACGATGTCGGAGCGCGTCGTCGGGAAGTACGCCAGGCCGAAGCTTCCATCGCTCGCCGTGGCGGAGACTCCGTAGTCGAGGCCCCCGTTGGTGGAGGTGGTGCCGTATCCGCCCGTCAGCAACTTCTGGGTGTTCCCCGTCCGGTGGTCCGGCCGCAGCAGGTGCGTCTTGTAACCCGCGAGGAAGGACGCGAGGTTCTTGATGTCGGTGGCCGATGCAGCCCCCAAGGCGTTCTTCCAGTCCGAGTCCATGTCCCAGATGTTCTCATGGCCGTAGGCGAAGCCCACGCCGCCACTGAGGTACGACCACCAGGCCTGCGCGCGCAGGCGCCGGCGGTCGAGGATGGGCGAGGAGGGGCGGGCGTCGTAATACGACTCGGGCATCACCACGGGCCGCACCGTCGTGCGGTTGTAGTCCGCGAGCACGTAGCTGTAGGTCGTCTCGGGCGAGTACGCGAAGTGGACGGTGTGCCAGGGCTGGCTCACGAAGAACTTCGCGGACGAGCTCCTCCGCTTCGCGTGGTACGACATCAGGTGGAGCTTCGTCTCGTTGGCTCGGATGGCGTTCGCCATGGCGTTGGTCGACTCGACGCGGTCGCTCGTGTCCATGCCCGCCGGGACGTCGGCGACATCGCCGATGGGATCGTTGTCTCCGCCCAGGATCCAGAAGAGGTTGTTCTTGCCCCCGAACCGCTTGCCCAGGAAGGTCCCGTAGGACGTGGCCGCGCTGGTCGTCATGTACGGGCGCCAGTCCCTGCCTCCGTAGCCGTACCAGGACACCGCCGCCGCCACCTGGATGCCTCGCTGACCGGCCTGGTCGATCACCCACTCGACGTGGTCCCAGTAGTCGTAGCCGCTCGCATCCGAGGGGTCCGTCGTGGCCACCGAGGTGATGGCCGGTGACGCCGGGTTCATGCCGTTGAAGGGCACGTCGCCGTAGTAGTTCTTCGTCCACTGGCTCAGCAGTGGGAGCAGCATCACCTGGATGGTGTTGAAGCCCTTCTTCTGGCGATCGTCGAGGTACGCGATCACGTCCGCCTGGCTCAGCTTCGAGGGCAGCGCCCAGGGCGTGTCGGCGACGTACTGGAATGGAGCTCCCGTGGCGGTGACGAGGTAGCGCTGGTCCGCGCTCGCCTTGATGGGGTAGTCCGCCAGCGTGAGCGGATTGGCCACGAGGGTGACCTCATGGCCCTCCAAGGAGTCTGCTTCCGACCCATCTCCTTCAGGGCCACAGGCGCCCAGGGCCATGAGGCCCAGAGCGAAGAGGGGTTTCCACCAGCGTCGATGAGGTGAGGTCACGTGGGTTGCTCCCTGGATGAGTTCACCGGAACGAGGAAGGCGGACTCATACAGGAAGAACAGGGAAAACTGGAAGCGCGGAGGGGCCCCACCGTGGGTGGAGCCCCTGTTCCAATCCGGAGGAAGCGCGCTCAGTAGGACGACTTCGAGACCATGTTCTGATGGGTGACCGCGTTGCCCGTGCCGTTGATGATGTGGTTGATCGCCGCGCCCGCGGTGCTGCCGAGGAACACGGTGATCATGTGCTGGAACTTCACCCCGGAGTGGGTCGGCGACTCGATGGCGTTCTCCAGGATCACCGGGTTGTAGAACACGGAGTAGATCCCCAGGCCCCGGGCGTCATGGCTCGTCACGGAGTTGGCGACCTTGTACGACGCGTATCCCCTCACGCCGTCGTGCGTCCACCGGCTCTGGTTCGGAACGTCGTAGGGAATCTCGGACTGGTAGAAGTAGACGCGGCCACCGTTGCCATTCCAGACGGTCTGATACCCCTCGAAGTGCTCGACGAAGAGGCCATAGGCCGACACGTTGTTGCCGTTGACGGTGATGCCGTTGATGCTCTTGTTCACGTCCCAACCCACGCCGTTGCCGTGATCGGCGCGCCAGAGCCAGAGGTTGTCGATCAAGACGTCATTGCTGTTGAGGGTGACACAGCTCGTCGCGTTGCCGGCCTGCGCTCCGCCCACGCGGCAGGAGACGTCGAAGAGCGCCGTGGGGTTGCCCGCGTGGCTGACCGTGCTCGTCGTGTTTCCGAGCGTGAGCAGCACGGGGGAGTTGGTGGGGCCCGCGTCGAAGAGGACGCCCGCGATGGTCACACCATCGACGTCGGCGACGTTCATCGCGGCGCTTCCGTAGTCCGGGATGAGCGTCGCGAGGCCGAGCCCCAGGACGATGGTCCCCGGGTTCGACACCTGGAGGGGGCTCGCGAGGTGATAGATACCGGGGGTGAGGATCAGATGCTTGCCCGCGCTGAGCGCGGCGTTGAGCGTGCTGGCCGTGTCCCTGTCGGAGCGGGCGATGTGGAACTTGTCGATGGACAGGACCGCACCGGCGGTCGTCCCGGCGCTCCACGTGGTCCCCTTGCTGTTGATCCTCAGGGAGGGAACCTTGACCGCGTAGTTTCCGGCGCTGTCGATGAAGAGATAGGGCTTCTCCCGGATGACCGGCGTCGTGTCGACGACCGTGTAGACCTGGTTCGGCCAGGTGCCCACCGGAGCCTGCTCGTCACCGACGAAGACCATGTTCCAGTTCTGGCCCACCCAGTTGTTCAGGCTGGTATTGCGGGTGAGGAACTGCTGCTGGGTTCCGGAGTTGATGGTGTTGTCGATCTTGGAATCCGCGATGAACCCGCCGCTCGACCAGGCGTTGTTCCAGGCGTTATCCCAGAGGTTGATGGAGCCCTTCACGTGGATGCGGCGCATGGTGGTCGCCTGTGAGACGGCCCACACCGCCGTATTCGAGTCCTTCGTCGGGACGATGGAGAGGTTCTCGACGCCGCGCCAGAAGTTGTGGGTGGCATTGCCCTGGAACCAGTCCGCCTTGGTACGGACCGCTCCGGTGATCGTCACATCATCGGGCGATTGCCCGAGGCCGAACACGTTCATGTAGAACCCGACCTGGACGTCGAGGTTGTACTGGCCCGGTTTGAAGAAGTACGCGTACCGCTGGCTGCCGAACTGGTTCGTCTCCTGCTGCCGGAAGATGGTGTCGATCTGGCTCTGGATCGTCGCCATCGACATGGAGGGGTCGAAGATGCGGACGTTGGGTCCGAAGTCCGGGCCGGACCCGCCACCACCGCCGCTCAGGATGCTCAGGGTGAGGGTCTCCCACTCCCTCGCCGAGGGGGCGGACGCGACGACGGTGCTGCCGCCGGCGTTGACGGCGGAGACGAACTGCCCGCTGACCGTCGTCTTCAGCGCGATCCTGTCACCGCTGACGATGTTGCCGGTGCCACTCAGCTTCACGATGCTGAACTCTTCCCAGGCCAGTGGCGTCGTCGCCGTGAACCGGATGTTGCTGCCGCCGCCGTTGATCGCCGAGCCCCACTGGCCGCTGATCGACTGCAGCGTCACCACGTCTCCGCTGACGAGCGAGCCGCCGTTGACGTCCGTGAGTGTGAACGTCTCCCACTCCTTGGCCTGCGTGCTGTACGCCATCAGGTCCGCACCACCGCCCTGATCGGCGACGAGGTAATGGCCCGACCAGGTCCGCAGGGTGACCGTCAACGGGTTCGCCGCGAGCGTCTTCTCCTCATGGCCGGTGCGCTCGTCCTGCTCCGTGTCCGGGGGGACAGCGCAACCCGTGCTGGCCGCGAGCAGGGTCAATGCGGCAACCCCCAGGACACGTGTCCGGCGGCGAACGACAAACAGCGCTTCATCCGGGTTACCTCGGCTCATGGTGCTTCCTCTTCGTTGGAGTGGGTTCATCGCGACCAGCCCTTTCGAGCACGTTCTGGAATTTCTGCAATAACACAGCCATGTAGAATTCCGCTGATTCCGGGGATTTCCACCTGAAGGTGATGCCGTCCCACTCCAACGTGAGTCCGCGGACCCGTGGCCCCTGGTGACAACAGACACCAGGGGTGATGACTGCCGTCACCAGCGCGCGACCGGGGACACCACCTCCTCTTCGGGACTTCAGGCAGTGACCCGAAAAACGGGGGTCGGCCCTCTAGAAGGCACCGAGTGAGGCCGAATCCGTTTCATGGGGCCATGCCCCAGGAGAGCACCATGTTCCGTATGAGTGTGTACCGTTGTCTGTCGTTGTTGGGCGTCGTGGGGGGGCTGGGTGGCTGCACCGCCAACGAGCTGGAGAGCGCCGAGGTGAGCGGGCAGCTCCAGAGCACGGCCATCGTGTCGAGCATCACGGAGGGCGACTACGTCATCCGCTCCGTCATGACCAACAAGTGTGTCGACATCGCCTCGGCGAGCACCGCGGACGGAGCCACGGTGCAGCAGTGGGACTGTAACGGCACCAACGCTCAGAAGTTCCACATCTCCCCGACGTCGGATGGTTACTGGAAGATCATCAACGTCAACAGCAACAAGGCGCTCGACATCAAGGACAACAGCACCGCGCAGAACGCCTACTTCCACCAGTGGACGTACGTCGGCGCGAACAACCAGCAGTTCAAGTTCGTGGCCCGGGGCAACAACCAGTTCAGCATCCATGCGCGCCACACGGACATGGTGATGGACCTGTACTGGGGCTCGGCGAACAACGGCACGCAGTACGTCCAGTACCCGTACACCGGCAGCGCCAACCAGCTCTACACCCTGGACAAGGTGAGCGGCGGCTCCGATCCGGGCACGGGCCGCGGGTGCGCCATCGCCAATGATGGGCAGACCACCCTGCGCTTCATCAACCGGTGCGGCTTCGAGGTCAACTTCGCCGGCAACAACATCACGGGCGGTCTCCTGGGCTCGGGCCAGGAGGCGTGCCGGACCATCGGCTCCGTCACCGCGTACATGCCCACGAAGCGCTACTGGGGCTTCCGCAAGGGAGAGGATCCGGGCTTCGAGCACCACTCGCTCGCGGAGTTCGGCTTCAACGAGGTGTTCTACTCCTACACCAGCTGGGACTGGTTCAACCTCAGCCACGTGGATGCCCACAACCTCCCCCTGAAGATCGTTCCCTATGAGCTGGGTGGGACGACGACCTGCTCGGGGCAGACGCGGAGCTGCCCGATGGACCTGCTCCCGAACTGCCCCGCGGAGGGACAGCTGCGCAACGCCGCCGGCAAGGTCATCTCCTGCGTGAGCCGCGACCGCGACAATCCCAACAGTGTCGTGGCGAGGTACTTCGACGCGGCCTGCTCGCAGTCCTACTCGTGGTCCGGCGATGACTCGGTGATGGCGGCGTGCAACGCCGAGGACTTCGACATCATCTTCTGCCCGCCGAACTGAGCGGCTCCCGTTGGGGCACCTGGGGCATCGGGAGGGAACGTCAGGCGGAGAGTGGCCGAGCCACCTCCGCCCGGGGCAGGGTGAAGTGGAAGGTGGCCCCTTGCCCCACCGCGCCCTCGGCCCAGGTGCGCCCTCCATGCCGGGCGATGATGCGCCGCACGTTGGCCAGGCCGATTCCCGTCCCCTCGAACTGCTCGGGCCGGTGCAGCCGCTGGAAGACGCCGAAGAGCTTGTCGACGTACTGCATCTCGAAGCCCACCCCGTTGTCGCGCACGGTGACCTGGAGCTCGCCATCCCCGTCGCGGGCCTCCACCTCGATGAGCGCCTCCTCTCGGGGCCGCGAGTACTTCAGGGCATTGGAGAGCAGGTTCTTGAACACCAGGCGCAACAGCGCCGGGTCGGCCTGCACCTCGGGCAGGGCTCCCACCCGCCACTGCACCTTGCGTCCCTCGGCCTCGGGAGCGAGCTCGCGCCGCACCTCCGCCACGAGGTCCCCCAGACTCACCGGCGCCTTCTTCAGCTCCGCGCGGCCCATGCGGCTGAACTCGAGCAGGTCATCCACCAACTTGCCACCCTGCCGGGCCGCCTCGGCGATCGTCTTCACATGGCGGCGCGCGGTGGCATCCAGGCTCTCGCTCGTGCGCGATTCGAGCAGCTGGGCGAAACCCATGATGTGCCGCAGGGGCGCGCGCAGGTCGTGGCTGACGGAGTAGCTGAAGGACTCCAGTTCCTTGTTGGCCTCCAGCAGCGCCGCGGTGCGCTCCTGCACCCGCCGCTCCAGTTGCTGGTTGAAGCGCCGCATCTCCTCCTCCGCGCGCTTGCTCTCCGTGATGTCGATGACGCTGCCGATGTAGCCCAGGTACTCGCCGGAGGGGCTGTAGCGGGGCGAGGCCGCGTCGATGGCCCAGCGATACTCCCCGTCCTTCCTCCGCAGCCGGTACTCGAGCTGGAAGGGCGCCTGCTTCGCGTTGGCCTCGAGGAAGATGGCCTCGGCCCGCTTCACGTCGTCCGGGTGGGTGGCCGCCAGCCACCCGAAGCCCAGCCCCGTCTCCTCGGTCTGTCCCGTGAATTCGTACCAGCTCTTGTTGAGGTAGGTGCAGGCGCCCGAGGGATCCGTCACCCACAGCATGACGGGAGCATGGTCCGCCATGTTGCGGAAGCGCGCTTCGCTCTCCTTGAGGGCGGCCTCCATCCGCTTCTGATCGGTGATGTCGTGCCCCTGGACGAAGATGCCCGCCACCGTGCCGTTCGCTCCCTGGATGGGCTGGTAGATGAAGTCGACGTACGCCTCCTCCTGCGGAGCCCCCGCGTGCCGCTGGAGGAGGACACGCACGCCACGGCCGATGAAGGGCTCGCCCGTGGTGAAGACTTGATCGAGCAGCTCGACGAAGCCCTGTCCCACCACCTCCGGCAGCGCCTGCCGCACGGGCTTGCCCACCAACTCCCGCTGTCCCACCAGCTGGCCGTAGGCGGGGTTGGCCAGCTCGAAGACGTGCTCCCTTCCGCGAAGGAAGCACATGAAGCTGGGGGCCTGCGCGAAGAGGTTCAGGAGGTGGCGGCGCTCGGAGTCGAGCAGCTGGTTGGCCTCCTGGAGCTTCCTGGCCCGGCCCAGCACTCCCGCCTCCAGGGCGGCGGACGCGGAGGTCTCGCGCCGCTCCGCCTCGTTGGCGGCCTGCTTGAGCTGCTGCAACTCCGTCACGTCCACCGTGTGCTGGAGGATGTAGGCCACCTCCCCGTTCGCATCGAGCAGGGGCGTGTGGGTGGCGCTCCAGAAGCGCTCCGCCTCCACGATGCCCTTCTCGGTGTGCATGGGGACGCGGTAGGGGATGAGGGCCAGGACATCTGGTGCCCGCGTGGCGAGCACGCGCTCCAGGGAGGTGCGCAGCAACTGCACGCTGGCGTTGTTGGGGTCCTTCGGGTCGTGGGGAAAGAGGTCGAAGAGGAAGCGGCCCTGGATGTCCTCGAGCCGGCTCGCGGTGGAGCGCAGGTAGGCGTCGTTGGCGGTGACGTAGCGCAGCTGCCGGTCGAGCACCATGTAGGGGTTGGGGGAGAGCCGGAAGAGCTCTCCGAAATCAAGGGGATGCATGGGGGGCCTCTAGGCGGAAGAGGGGCTGCGCGGCAGCCGCACGGTGAAGATCGTTCCCTCCGCGGCCGTGGAGCTCACGTGGACGGAGCCGCCGTGTGCGCGCACGATGTTGTCGACGATGTAGAGCCCCAGCCCGATGCTGCGGGTCTGCATGTCCGTCCTGGCCGTGCCGCGGTTGAGCGGTTTGAACAGCTCGGGAATGAGCGCCGGGGGAATCGGCTCGCCCCGGTTGTGGACCTCGAGCAGCACCACGTTGCGCTCGCCCCGGGTGCGCACCCTCACCACGCTGTCCGGGGGCGAGTACTTGAGGGCGTTGCCCACCAGGTTGGAGATGACCTGCGCGATGCGATCCGGATCCCACTCCCCATGTGTGTCGCCCTCCCGGGTGAGCTCCAGCCCGCGCTCGGGGTGGGTGTGTCCGAGCTCATCGATCACCTGGCTCGCCTGGGCGTGGAGGCAGAGCGGGGCGCGGGCCACGGGGATGCCGCCCAGCCGCGCCTGGGTGAAGTCGAGCAGATCGCGGATCATGCGGCCCGCGCGTTCGGCGCTCGCGAGGATGCGTCGCGCCGAGCTGGTGACCTTCTCGTCCAGGCCCTCGCGCTTGAGCAGCACGGAGGCGCCGAAGATGATGGCGGTGAGGGGGTTGCGCAGGTCGTGCGAGACGATGCCGATGAGCTGCTGCTCGAACTCGATGCGCCGCTTCACCTCTTCCTCGGCCTGCTTCTGCTGGGTGATGTCGGTGACGAAGCCCTCGAAGCACTCCGGGGAGCCATCCGGAGCGAACCGGGGCAGGGAGCGGCTCCACAGCCAGCGCTCCTCACCCCCGCGGGTGCGGATGCGGTAGGAGATCGAGAGCTGGCGGCGCTCGGCGAGGGCGGCTCTCACCTCGCGCTCCATCCGCTCCAGGTCCTCCGGATGGATGATGCGGTCCCAGCTGATCTCTCCGCCAGTGGCGAAGGACTCGGGAGGCCAGCCCGTGAGATCCAGGCATCCCTGACTGGCGAAATCGAGGTGCCACGGCCTGTCCTTCACCTTGCGCCGGAAAGCCATGCCCGGCAGGTTGGCCATGAGGGTGGAGAGGGTGTGCTCGCGCTCCTGCAGCCGTGCCTCGGCCCGCTGGCGGTCCATCCGCTCGCGTGCCTCGCGCAGGGCCCGCTCGATACTCGGCACCAGCCGATCCAGCCGGTCCTTGAGGACGTAGTCGGTGGCGCCGCGCTTGAGCAGCTCGATGGCCCGCTCCTCGCCCAGGGCGCCCGAGACGAAGAGGAAGGGCACCTCCGGGCACGTGCGATGGCAGGTATCCAGGGCGCTCAGCCCGTCGAAGCCGGGGATTTTGTAGTCGGAGAGGATGAGGTCGAAGCGGTGCTCGGCCAGGGCCGCGTTGAAGCTCTCGGCGCTGTCCACGCGGAGCAGTTCGAAGAGCAGACCGCCCTCCTCGAGCCGCGCGGCGATGAGCTCGGCATCCAGGGCGCTGTCCTCCACCAGGAGGAGGGACAACCTGCCGCCCTGTTCCCGTGCCTGTGTATGGTGCTCCGCTTCGACCCGCGCGATCACGATGCGTTGGACCTCCGGAGCGAGCCCGGGGGCGGTTCGTTCACCACCGCCCAGAACAGTCCCAGCTCCTTCAATGCCTTGACGAACTCCGGAAAGCCCACCGGCTTCACCACGTAGGCGTTGACGCCCAGACCGTAGGAGCGCGCCAGATCCGCCTCTTCCCGGCTGCTGGTGAGCATCACCACCGGGACCGACTTGAGGTTCGGGTTGTTCTTGACCTGCTCGAGCACCTGCAACCCATCCACCTTGGGCATCTTCAAATCCAGCAGGACCACGGCAGGCTGCCCGTGGGGCCGGCTGGCGAATGCGCCTTCCTGGAAGAGATAGTCGAGCGCTTCCCGTCCATCCCGCACCCACACCACTTCGTTGGCCAGTCCCGTCTCCGCGAACGCCTCCAACGTCAGCTCCGCGTCGTTGGGGCTGTCCTCCACGAGCAGCACCCGCTTGAGTTCCATCATTGCTTTCTCCCGATTGCCCCTACCGCGATTGCTGGATGGGCCCGGCTTCCGGTCGGCGGAGGCGGGCACGCATTGGTTCACTGGCCAACACCCCGGCCTGTAGGCCCCCCAGTTGAAGCCCCGCTCCTGTCTCCTTTTGGACGGGGTGGGAGCAAGCCGAAAGGACCTTTCCTCATTACGCCCGTGGGGATCCACCGGCAGCGTAAAGCCCCCCGTGCTCGCCGTGAGTGCCTGCTCGCCGGCCGCCTTCCCCGATTGCCCCCCGCTCGGCATCCAGCCCTCCGGATGCGGCGAGCGGGTGCGTTTCGAGGTGCCCCGCTGACCTGTTCGCGTTTTTGCAAGCGGAATGTGGGTGAAGTTCGGGTTTCGCTCCTTCCGTGTTTTCGCCGTTGCGGGTGCGTCCTGATTCCTGGATTCTCGCCGCCGATGCGGAATGCCCTTCTCGTCGTGACGTCTGGTTTCGTTCTGCTCACCGCGGGAGCCTGCCGGCGCCAGCCCGAGCCCGTCGATGCACGAGGCGCGCTCCCCCCGGTGGGTCCCGGTGAGCTCCGTTCCCCAGAGGCGTTCGGAGTCATCGCGGATCGGGCCGACCGGTCGCGTGCCCTGTTCCTCGAGGCCAGCCGGGTCCTGCTCCATCCCCGGTGCGCCAACTGCCATCCCGACGGCGATACGCCCTATCACGGCACCGACTGGCAGCCTCACAATCCTCCCGTCGTGCGCGGCCCCGAGGATCGCGGCGTGGTCGGGATGGAGTGCACGAGCTGCCACCAGGACAAGAACCTCGAGCTCGCGCGGGTCCCCGGTGCGCCGAACTGGCACCTCGCTCCGCGCTCGATGGCGTGGGTGGGCAAGACCCCGCGCGCGATATGCGAGCAACTGAAGGATCCCAAACGGAACGGAGGCAAGACGTTGGCGCAGATCGTCGAGCACAACGCGCATGACGAGTTGGTGGGCTGGGGTTGGACGCCGGGCGCGGACCGGCAGCCCGCTCCGGGCACCCAGAAGCTCTTCGGGGCCATCGTGGCGGCCTGGGCCGACACGGGCGCCGAGTGTCCTTCCGAGGAGGCACGGCCATGACGATTCGAGTTCGCGTCAACGGGGTCGAGCACGAGCTCGATGTCGACCCGGAGATGCCACTGCTCTGGGCCCTGCGGGATGTGCTGGGCCTCACCGGGACGAAGTACGGCTGCGGCCAGGCGCTCTGCGGCGCGTGCACCCTCCACCTCGACGGCCAGGTGGTGCGCTCGTGCGTGACGCCCATCCGCCGCGCGGCCGGGCGCTCCATCACCACCATCGAGGGGCTCTCCGCCGATGGTAGTCACCCCCTGCAGCGCGCCTGGGTCGACATGGGCGTTCCCCAGTGCGGCTTCTGCCAGGCCGGGCAGATCATGACCGCGGCGGCCCTGCTGGCGAAGAATCCGAAGCCCACCGACGCGGAGATCGACCAGTCGCTCGCGGGCAACCTGTGCCGGTGTGGCACGTACACGCGCATCCGCGCGGCCGTGAAGAAGGTCGCCGGCATCTCCGAGGAATGACGAGGACATCCATGAGCAAGAAGCCCATGTTGATTGCCCGGCGGACATTCCTCGCCGGGATGAACGTCTCCGCCGGAGGGCTCGCCCTGGCCTTCTTCACCGGCCAGAAGCCCACCAGCGAGCCCACGGGCCAGGCGGGACCGAAGCCGAAGACGAGCTCCCAGGCCGAGGAGAGGACCTCGCCCGGGCTGAACCCGAACGTCTTCGTGCACGTGGCTCCCGACGGGCTGGTGACGATCGTCTGCCACCGGTCCGAGATGGGGCAGGGTATCCGCAGCTCGCTCCCGGTGCTGATCGCCGATGAGCTGGGCGCGGACATGGCGCGGGTGAAGATCGTTCAGGCCGATGGTGATCGGGCCTACGGCGACCAGAACACCGACGGCTCCAACAGCGTTCGCAGCATCTACGAGGAGATGCGGCGCGTGGGGGCCACCGCGCGCGTGATGCTGATCGCCGCCGCGGCCAGGCGCTGGAAGGTGGCGCCGGAGCAGTGCGAGGCGCGCGACCACGTGGTGATCCACCGCGGGAGCAACCGCACCTTCGGCTTCGGCGAGCTCGCCGTCGAGGCGGGCAAGCTGCCCGTGCCCAAGCCGGCGGCGGTTCCGCTCCGGCCCAAGGCCGAGCTCCGGCGCACCGGTGGGCCGCTGCCGTTGCTGGACGCGCCCGCGTACGTCAACGGCAGCGCCACGTTCGGCGCCGACCTCCGGCTCCCGGGCATGCTCATCGCGGTGATCGCGCGGCCCCCCGTCGTGGGCGGCCGGGTGGCGCGGTATGACGCCTCGCGCGCGCTCGCCATCCCCGGGGTGAAGCGCGTCATCGAGCTTCCCGCGCCGAAGCCTCCGTACATGTTCCAGTCCTGGGGCGGTATCGCCGTCCTCGCGGAGAACACCTGGGCCGCCATGCGTGGCCGCGCGGCGCTCGACATCACCTGGGAGCACGGGGACAACGCGAAGTACGACTCGGAGCGGTTCCGTCAGGAGCTCACCGCGTCCGTGCGCGCGCCCGGCACGCCCGTCCGGAACGTCGGGGACGCGGACGCCGCCCTCGCCAAGGCCGCGCGTGTGATCGAGGCGGAGTATCACGTGCCCCACCTCCCGCACGTGCCGATGGAGCCGCCCGTCGCGCTCGCCCGCGTCCAGGATGGCACCTGCGAGGTCTGGGCTCCCACCCAGAATCCGCAGGCGGCCCGCACCGAGGCGGCCCGGGCACTCGGGCTTCCCGAGGAGAAGGTCCAGGTCCACGTGACCTTCCTGGGCGGCGGCTTCGGGCGCAAGTCGAAGGCGGACTTCGTCTCCGAGGTCGTGCTGCTCGCCAGGGAGGCCGGTACTCCGGTGCGCGTGCAGTGGACCCGTGAGGACGACGTCCAGCACGACTACTACAACACCGTCAGCACCCAGCTGCTGAGCGCGGGCCTCGACGAGCGCGGCAAGGTCGTCGCCTGGCGGCACCGCACCGCGTTCCCGCCCATCGGCTCGACCTTCGCGCCCGTCAACAAGCCCGGGGAAGGGGACCTCCAGCAGGGGGTGTTGGATCTCGCGCTCGCGGTTCCCAACGTCCGCGCCGAGGCCTGCGAGGCCAATGCCCACGTCCGCATCGGCTGGCTCCGGTCCGTCTACAACATCTTCCACGCCTTCTCGATCAACTCCTTCATCGACGAGATCGCCCACGCCCGGGGGGAGGACACCCGCGACGTGATGCTGGAGATTCTCGGACCGCCCCGCGTGTCCTCGCTCGAGGAGCTGGGGATCAAGAACCTCAGGAACTATGGCTCTCCCCTCGAGACCCACCCCGTCGATGTCCGGCGCCTGCGCAATGTCATCGAGCGCGTGACGCAGCTCTCCCGGTGGAACGACCGGAAGAAGGAGGGCAGGGCCCTGGGCCTCGCCGCCCATCGCAGCTTCGTGAGTTACACGGCCGTGGTCGCCTCGGTCGTGCGTGACGCCGCCGGCAAGCTCCGTGTCGATGAGGCCTGGATCGTCGCGGACGCGGGGACGGTGATCAATCCGGATCGCGTCCGGGCCCAGATGGAGGGCTCGGTCATCTTCGGAATGAGCCTGGCGCTCCATGGCGGGATCACGATGAAGGGCGGCGTGCCCCAGCAGTCGAACTTCCGCGACGTCCGGTTGGTGCGCATGGCGGAGACGCCGCGGAAGATTCACGTCGATATCATCCAGAGCGACGCGGCTCCGGGCGGAGTGGGTGAACCCGGTGTTCCGCCCGTCGCCCCGGCGATCGCCAACGCGGTCTTCGCTCTCACGGGTACGCGCGTCCGGGAACTGCCGATCTCCAAGGCGCTCCAGGTCTGAGTCTGCCGTGGATGTCCCCTCTCCCCCTGGGAGAGGGTCAGGGTGAGGGTCTTCAGTACGCGAATACCCTCACCCCCCGCCCTCTCCCAAAGGGAGAGGGAGCATGCGTAACCCGGTTATTTCCGGGGACTCGTTGGTTGCTTCGCGAGCAGTCGCTCGGTGGTTTCTCGCACCGCCCTCCTCGTTGCTTCGTCCTCCGCCACCGCCGGCCACGGCTGCTCGTTCTCCTCGATGAGCCAGCGGGCTTCTCCCGCCGGCGACCAGCGCTCTCGCTCGAGGATCCTCGCGAGCCGTGCCGCGCAGACCTCGGGCGTCTCCCAGCCTCGCTTCACGAGTGATAGCAGCCATCCGATGGGGCCCGAGCGCGCCCCGAGGTCCGTGCGCACTACCCCAGGGTGCAGGACGACGACGTCGAGCCCTGGCTCGGCGGCGGCGATGTCGCGCATGGCCAGCGCGAAGCAGAGCTTCGTGGTGCAGTAGGTCCGGATGCCCGAGAAGTCCTCGCCCGTGGGCGTGCGGGCGGCGTCGAAGCGACCCTTCAGGATCAGGCCGGCGCTCACCACCAGGATCCGGCGCAGGCGCCTGGCGTCGAGCAGCGCCCGCTGCATCACCAGCGGCGCCAGGTGGTTGACCACGAAGGCGGCCTCGAGTCCTTCAGGTGTGAGCACCCGCTTCGCCGGCCACAGCCCGGCATTGTGGATGAGCGTCGCGCCAGGGGTGACCACCTCGACGAGGCGCTGCCCCAGGGCCCGTGCCTCGGCCAGGGACGAGAGGTCTCCCGGCACCGCGACGGCGTGGCCGCCCTTCTGCTCGACGGCGGTGACGAGGGCATCCAGACGGGCGCGGTCGCGGGCGACGAGCACGAGCCGATCATCACGCCGCTCGGCCAGGGCCAACGCCAGGGCGTGACCAATGCCGCGCGAGGCTCCAGTGAGGATCAAGTCAGCCATGGCCGGAGCCTGACAGGGCTCTGTCGAAAGGTGAAGGGCGCTTGCTGGCCTGCTTGCTCCAACTGTGACTGGCGGGAGCACGGAGCTTGCGTTAGAGCCGCCTGACCGCATGGCCTCTCCCGACGCTCCCTCAGCCCCTCCCTCCGTCTTCCAGTACCGCGACTTCCGCTTCTACCAGCTGGCACGCCTGTGCGCGGTGCTCGCCGTGCAAATCGAATCGGTCGCCATCGGCTGGCAGGTGTACGAGTTGACGGGCAGCGCGCTCGCCCTGGGCTACACGGGCCTCGCGCAGTTCCTGCCCTTCCTCGTCTTCGCCCTCGTCGGAGGTCAGGTCGCGGACCGGGTGGATCGGCGCGCCATCATCGTGGTGTGCCAATCCGTCATGCTGCTGTGCAGCCTGCTGCTGCTCTCCTTCACGTTGGGCCATGTCAGTGACGTGCGGTTCGTCTATGGCGTGCTGGTACTCTTCGGCACCGCGCGGGCCTTCTACTCGCCCGCGAGCTCGGCGCTCGTTCCCCGCCTGGTGCCCCCCGAGGCGCTCACGCGCGCGGTGGCCATCAACTCCACCACCTGGCAGGTGGCCACCATCGCCGGTCCCGCCGTGGGCGGGCTCCTCTACGGGTGGGGGGGCGCCAAGGGGGCCTATATCGGTTCGGCCCTGCTGTGCGCGCTCTCCGTGTTGTGGATGCTGTCCCTGAAGGTGCGCACGGGCCAGTCCTCCCGCGAGCCGTTCTCCTTCTCCACGCTGCTGGCCGGGTTCCACTTCGTGCGCCGGCAACGGCTGTTGCTGGGCAGCATCACCCTGGACCTGTTCGCCGTGCTGTTGGGTGGCGCGGTGGCCCTGTTGCCCATCTACGCGCGCGACGTGCTGCACACGGGGCCCTGGGGCATGGGGCTGCTGCGCAGCGCGCCCGCGGTGGGCGCGGCGCTGGTGGCCGTGTTCCTCGCCTCCCGTCCCCTCGGAGGCCGGGCCGGATGGAAGATGTTCATCTCCGTGGCCATCTTCGGCGCGGCCACGCTCGTCTTCGGGGTGAGCCGCTCGCTGCCCCTGTCCGTCGTGGCGCTGGCGATCGCGGGTGCCGCCGACATGGTGAGCGTGGTGGTGCGCAGCACGCTGGAGATGGTGGCCACGCCGGATCACATGCGCGGCCGCGTGGGCGCCGTGAACATGGTCTGCATCGGCGCCTCCAACGAGCTGGGCGAGTTCCGCGCCGGAGTCTTCGCCGAGCACATGGGCGCGGTGTCGGCGGTGGTCTCAGGCGCGGTGGGCACGCTGGTGGTGGTGGCGCTCTGGGCCTGGTCCTTCCCCGAGCTGCGGCGGGTGGACCACCTGGAGCAGGCCGCTCGGGAGCCCCATCCCAACGAAGCGGAGCCCCGGGAGGCCCCCGCGGCTCCGTGAGCACGCGGGAGTCCTCCGCCAGGGTTGCTCGGCTCAGGGGGCCTTCGTGAGCTCCTGGACGAGGTGATCCCTCATCGTCTTGCGGATCCCCAGCACGCCGCTGTTGGGGAACGGAGAGGCGATGCGCGTGGTGGTGTCGATGCGCTGGTAGAGGGGATCCTCCTTCAATCCAGGCGCCTGATAGGCATCCAGGTTCGCGGGCATGAGGTAGCGCGGCACGCGCCCGGTGGCGGGAGCGTCCTCGCTGAGGAGGATCCACGCGTACGTGCTCGGCTGGCTCATGTAGCTCACGAACGCCATGGCCGCCTTCTCGCACTCGCCGGTGCACTGGGCCCCGAGGAAGAAGGAGTCGGTGAACAGCAGGGTCTGGCTGCCCGCGCCCAGCGGAGCGGGGGAGATGCGCAGCTGCTGACGGTCCGCCGCCGAGGGCAGCTTCTTCAAGATGGTGTGCAGCCGCTCCGAGTAGCCCAGCGTCACGTCGGCCTTGCCCTCCGCGAAGAGCGTCGCGGGCAGATCGATGTTCGCGTCGGCGTCGAAGGTCCCATCGAGGCAGGGATTGCCCGCCGGGGTCTCGCAGGCCTGGGCGAGGGACCTCATTCCGGCAATCACCTGCGTGTCATAGCGCTCCGTGGTGACGGCCGATTGGATCTGCTCGGGGCCGTGGGTATCCGACCAGGCGTCGAGGTAGAGCGAGGGCAGGTTCCAGCTGCCCAGCAGGTTGCCCGCCACGTCCATCTCCGGCGTCTTGCGTGAAGCGAGCAGCTGGACCAGCTCATCCACCGTGCGGGCGTTGCTCACGGCCTCGTCGCGCGAAATGACGTAGTGCGTGCACAGCCAGTGAGGCACGCCGTACAGCTTGCCCTCCAGCGTCGAGGCCTTGACGCCCGCGGGGTGCCAGTTCACGCCCTCCGGCAGCGCCGACCAGGGACGGACCGCTCCGGTGGCGACGAGCTCTCCCAGGAGCATCGTGTCCGTCTCGACGAGATCGTAGGCGCACTCCCCCTGTCCCTGGAGGGAGCTCGCGAGCTGGGTGGGCTCGTAGAGGTCATCCTTGAAGCACGAGGGGTTCACCACCAGATCCACGTCCGGGTGCTGAAGCTCGAAGTCGGCCTCGATGCGGGCGGACATGGCCTTGAGGCCATCTCCCGCCGCATCCGGAATGTACGAGTAGAGCGGCACCCGCAGCTGGGTCCGGGGCTGAGGTTGCGGCTGCGGCTGCGGATCCGGCGTCCCGCAGCCCAACATCGGCCCCACGGCCGCGCCGAGGACCATCATCCAATTCAGGGTTCGCATGTTCTCGCTCATGTTCGTGAGGGGGGTTCCTACTGCACCAGCTGAATGGCGACGGGATAGACCTTGTAGAGGACGATGTCGTCATCGAAGTACAGGGTCGGGCTCGTCGTCCGCATCTTCACCTCCACGGCCATGCCCGTGGGGGCGAGTCCACCGAAGTACCAGTACGAGTTGGTGGAGAACTCCGTCGGTACCTTGTTGTCGTAGGTGAAGGCGTATCGGACCGAGACCAACTGCAGCCCCGCCGACGGATTGAAGACGTGGGAGGGGAGGGAGTCCACGCTGTGGGTCCGCCGCATGACGCAGCCGGTACGAGAGCACTCCCGCTCGACCTTGGCCTTGACGATCGGCTTCGAGGCCAGGTTGAAGATGCCCCAGGAAATATCGTTGAGGGGCCGGTAGTAGTCCGGCGGATTGCCACCACCGATGGTGTACTTCGTCGCGAAGTCGAGGGCGTAGAGGGGCGCCGACAGGGTGATGGTTCCGCTCATCTTCAGCGAGCCCTGGAAGTTCAGCGGCTCGCGGGGTGCCGGGTCATCCAGCCCTCCGATGAAGGTGGTGATGAAGCCGACGAGCCCGCCCACGATGGGGGCGATCTTGGAAAGAGCCGAGGGACTGGAAGGCGTGCCCACCAACCCCTGAACGATGCTCTTCCACCACGTTCCATCGGCCGCCTTGCTCGCCGTCTCCCGCACGGACTTCACGGCGGAGGCCACGTCCTTGTAGTACTTGTGTCCCTTGGTGGCCGACTCGACCAGGTTGCTGCCCAGGTTGCTCGACGAGCCCGGGTTGGCGTCGCTGAACACCTGGCTCAGGGTGAACTCGGTGGACTCCAGGGTGACGTTGGACACGTCCATGCCCCGGAGCTGTAGCCGCAACTGGGTGGCGTCATTCAGGGCCGGATCGTAGCCCGTGAGCATGAAGTCGCCGTAGATCCACCCGTTGATGGAGTTGGCCTCCACCATGAAGCTCTCGACCTTGGTCGCGTCGTAGTCATTCAGGAAGGCGCGGGTGGCGTCCGAGTAGGTCAAAAGCGCGCCAGCGGCCGTGCTGCTCTTGAAGCTCAGCTCCAGGTTGAAGCGGGTGTATGTCAGCTCCCGGGAGTTGAAGAGCATGACGCGCAGGATGCCGCGGTACTTGTTGTAGAGGACGAAGAAGGGCACGTCCGGCGCCGCCGTGGGCGTGCCGAAGTCGCGGTAGGCCAGGACCCAACCGTCCTGGGGGTACATGTCCTTCTCCAGCGTGTTGAGGGGATGCCCCGCCGTGTAGAAGGGAAGTTGCCGGACTGTGGAGCGGACGATGCCCAGCTGATCGGTGAAGTACAGCGTGTGTCCTGCTCCAGAAGGGGTCCAGTCCCAGTTGGGATCCAGGTTCGGATCGCCCACGGGCATGTAGCGCTCGTTACTGGGCTCGAGCCCAGCCTCTCCAGCAGCCAGTGCGCTGGTGGCCGTGCACATGGAAAGAAGGAGAACCAAGAAGGATGTCCGGATCATTGTTGTTTGGGTGTCCAGGATGTCCACCCCTCGGGGCTGTGTTGATGGTGTCGCCTGCACGATCGTGCGTACGCCCTTATAGATTCTTGGGTAGCCGGGGAGAACGGGTTGATGCCGAGGCGGATGCTCGGGCAGGCCTGGCGTCTGGTGCCGGAGCGAAGCTGAGACGCGGGAGGAGGGAACTCCTCACAGACCCGACAGGAAGCTGTCGAGCACCGCGTTGAATCGCTCCGGCTGCTCCTGGTTGGACAGGTGCGCCGCGTCTGGAATCACCTCCAGGCGCGCCCCGGTGATGAGGTCCGCCATCTGCTTCGCCTTCTCCAGCGGCGTCACCAGATCCTTCTCGCCCACCACCACCAGCGCGGGCCCCGCGTAGCGCGCGAGGATGTCCTTGCCGTCCGGCCTCAGTGCCATGCCCCGCTGCGCCGCCGCGATGCCCGCCGGTGCTGCCGTCCGCATCAGCGCCGCCACCTCGCGTCCCACCTCCGAGTCCGGCCCCGCCGCCACCAGCTTCGGCAGCAGCGCTCGCACCGACGCCTCGGGCCCCTCCCGCAGCGCCTCCTGCGCCGACGTCTCCCGCCGCGCCCGTCCCGCCTCGTCGTCCGCCGTGGCCTGCGTGTCCACCAACACCAGCCCTCGCACCCGGCCCGCGTCCTCGCGCAGCAGCGCCATGCTGGCGTACCCGCCCATGGACACCCCACCCACCACCGCCGACTCCACGTTCAGCGCGTCCAGCAGCGTCAGCCCGTCCCGGGCGATGCGCGACATCTCCGTGGGACCATCCCCCAGTCCGCTCCGCCCGAAGCCCCGGATGTCCGGAATGATGAAGCGGTAGCGCCCCGATAACGCCTTCACCTGCTTCTCGAAGGCATCTCCGTTCAGCGGAAATGCGTGGAACAGCAGCACCGGCAGCCCGCGGCCCTCGTCGCGGTAGTGCAGGGGAACTCCATCGACGGTGATGGTGAGCATGGGCTCCTCCAGGGACTTCAGATCCACTGCTTGCTCTTGAACCAGAACACCAGGCCCACCGGCAGTCCGACCACCGACACCATCATCAGCCAGAAGAACCCCCGGTGGCTCAGGAAGTCGAAGTTCTGCCCGAAGAAGCCCGTGATGAACGACAGTGGCAGGAAGATGGTCGAGAAGATGGTGAGCTGCTTGGTGATGTCGTTCGTCCGGTTGGCGAGCATCGACAGGTAGCCATCCATCACGTTGCCCAGCAGATCCCTCACCGCGTCGATCTGCTCGTGCAGCCGGATCAGGTGGTCATACACGTCGCGGAAGTACAGCGCGGTGCGCTCCCCCACGTTGGGAATGCCTCGCCGGGTCAGGAAGCCCAGCACGTCCCGCTGGGGCGACAGCACCCGCCTCACCGTCACCAGCGCCCGCTTCAGGTCGAACATGCGCTGCAGGTGCTCTGGCTGCGGGTTCTCGAAGACCGCCGACTCCAGGTCCTCCAGCTCATCATTGAACTTGTCGAGGATGGGGAAGTTCCCGTCCATCAGCGCGTCCGCCAGCAGGTACAGCAGGAAGTCCACCCCGCGCTCGAGCGTCGCCTGGGGCTCACGCTGGACGCGCTGCCGCGCCGCATCCAGCCCCTCGAAGCGCAGCTCGTGCACGCTGATGAGCCAGTCCGGCCCCAGGAAGAAGTGGTGCTCGTGCAGCGTCAGCTCGCACACGTCCTTCGTCTCCGAGGAGAAACCCTGGAGCACGATGAACTGGTGGTTCGGGTACTCCTCCAGCTTGGGCCGCTGATCCAGGTGCAGGCAGTCCTCGATCGCCAGCTTGTGCAGCCCGAAGCGATCTCCGAGCCGCTTCATCTCCTCCTCGGTCGGGTGGAGGACGTCGATCCACCGCGTGCCGGGCTGATCGAGCAATTCCTCACCGCCCGAGAAAATCTTGCCTTCACTCAGGAGCAGAACCTGGATCATTCGCGCGCGTCCTTAGATCGCTCCCACCGTGAAGTCGAGGGGCCCAGGCCAAGTGCCCGGATTCACACGCTCCGGGCTCGGAAGTCCGCGACGCGCCTCGACAGACCCGTTACAGTAGGCATGCCGTGGCCGCCGATACTCCTCCGCCCGTTCTCTCCCCGAAGCTCGAAGAGCTCCTTCAATCCCTGTCCGATCGAGCCTTCGCCGAGCGCCTGCGCAAGGTGTACACCGCGGCGGGTCAGGCCATCGCGCGTCTGAGCGATCTGGACCTGGTGAAATACGAGACCGCCGGTGTGGATGGCAGCCCGGACCTGTCTCTCTGGGAGGAGATGGCTCCCGTCATCCGCGACACGGTGGTGGACGTCAACGCGCTCCTCAACGTCATCCGCGAGCAGTTCCAGGCGGCGGGGGCTGGCGGGGCGCCGGGCCTCGCGGCGCCCCTGGCGGCCACCGTGGAGGCGCGGCGGGCCAAGGACGCCTCCGAGCTCCTCCAGGGCTGGATGCAGCAGCTCGCCCAGGGCATCACCCAGCTCGGCGAGACGATGCGCAACCCCTCGGTGGTGTCGGACCGGTGGACGCTGCTGGCGGAGATCCAACGTCTGCGCGCGCGCTTCCGCGAGCACATCGGCAACCTCGTCTTCGAGTCCGCCAGTGCCTTCGGCCCCATGACGCGCCAGCAGGTGGTGCCCGGCCACGAGGCCGAGGTGAAGGCGGCGGTGATGGTGCGCGCCATCGTGGCGGACCTGTCGCGCATCGTCGCGGCGCGGCTGAACAAGGTGCGCGAGGCCGAGCCCGAGGACGTGCAGTGGAACGCCCAGCAGTTGCAGACGGAGTTGGACGCGTTCGGCCGCACCGCCGCCTACCGTCACCTGCGCGCACAGGACAAGCGGCACATCATCGAGATGCGCGGCAACGTGGGCCGGCTGGCCATCCAGGACAACCCCCGCAAGCAGGAGGTGCTCTCGCTCGTGGAGGAGCTGGACACCTTCGTGCGCTCGCTCTCCAACGTGAACCAGCGCCAGGTGCTCATCGCCCATGACCGCGAGGTGTGGGCGGGCTGTGGGGTGCGCCTGGAGCGGGCGCTCGGGCTGCTGGGCTCGGAGCCGGCGGCGGCGGCGCGGGCCCTGGCCGAGGCAGCCGCCAGTGCCCAGTCCCTCTACGGGCGGGATCCCCGGCTCGATACCTTCCTGCGCAAGGTGCGCAAGGTGCAGCTCGCCCAGCTCTCCGGCGCCGAGCTGCGCTCCACCATCCTGGAGCTCCAGTCCCTGCTCTCCGGGCTGGACGTGATGTGAATCACCCCTGGGCGGCGTTGGACGCGCTCGCGGACCGGGCCTCCACGGCCTCCTCCACGGCCATCAGCGAGGGAGGTGGTGCCGCGAGCACCTCGCGGGCCCGTTGGATGTCCAGGCTGCCCTCCCACCTGGCCACCACGAGGGTCGCCACCGTGTTGCCCACGAGGTTGGTGAGGGCGCGCACCTCGGACATGAACCGGTCCACGCCCAGCAGCAGCACCATCCCCGCCACGGGCACGTGGCCGGTGGCGGAGAGCGTCGCCGCGAGCGTGATGAAGCCTCCGCCCGTGACGGCCGCCGCTCCCTTGGAGGTGAGCAGCAGCACCGCGAGCAGCGCCAGCTTCTCTCCCAGACTGAGCGGGGTTCCGGTGGCCTGGGCCACGAAGAGCGCGGCGAGCGTGAGGTAGATGGACGTGCCGTCCAGGTTGAACGAGTAGCCCATGGGCACCACGAACCCCACGATGCTCTTGGGGCACCCCAGCGCCTCGAGCTTCACCATCAAGGAGGGGAGGGCGGACTCGGAGGACGAGGTGCCCAGCACCAGCAACAGCTCGTCCCGCATGTAGCGCAACAGCCGCCACAGCCCCACGCCCGTCCAGCGCGCGATGGGGCCGAGCACGAGCAGCACGAAGAGGAGCGCGGTGGCGTAGAAGGCGCCGATCAGCCGGCCCAGGCCGAACAGCGCGCCCACCCCGTACTTGCCCACGGTGAAGCCGATGGCGCCCAGCGCTCCCAGGGGCGCCATCCGCATGATGAGGCCCACCATTCCGAAGAGCAGGTGGCCGATGCCGTCCAGCCCGTGGGTGATGCTCTCGCCCGCCTTGCCCATCTTCGAGAGCGCGATGCTGGTGAGCAGCGCGATGAGCAGCACCTGGAGGATGTCTCCCTTGACGAAGGGCTCCACCAGGGAGGAGGGGACGAGGTTGAACAGGAAGTCCACCGTGGACATCGACTTGCCGGCGGTCGCGTAGCCCTCGACGGCCCTGGCATCCAGGCGGGACACGTCCACGCCCAGTCCGGCTCCCGGCTGCAGCAGCTCGCCCACCACCAGGCCGATGGCGAGCGCCCCCGTGGTGACGACCTCGAAGTAGATGAAGGCCTTGAGCCCCACGCGCCCCACGCGCTTGAGGTCTCCCATCTTGGCGATGCCCGTCACCACCGTGGTGAACACCACCGGCGCCACCATCATCTTGATGAGCTTGATGAAGCCGTCGCCGAGCGGCTTGAGCGATTCGCCCGCGTGGGGCCAGAAGTGACCGAGCAGCGCTCCGGCCACCACCGCGATCAGCACCTGCACATAGAGGTTCTTGAGCCACCCGAGCCGCATGGGGCGCGACTCTAGAGCGATCGGCTGGCTCTCCCACCTGGTACGGCGAGGATGGGCCTACCGGAAAGTTGCATCTTGATTTGAAAGGTTTATACTCCAATATCCGGGATGGGTCAGGTCTGACCTCTTCACCGAGAGAGTGTCCGAAAAGCAGACAGTTTCGCGATGCTTGTGGAAATGCCTGGAATCAAACGGTTTTCCTCCGCGTATGTAAACAGCATTTACACCGCGTGCCCGAAAGGGCGTGACATCCTCACTCCACGCGGTTGATGAGAAGAATCGCGAAGGCAGGGATTCCAATGCTTTATGAGTTGGCCCGATCCCTGCTTATGCCTCCTGCGTCCAACGGCACCTCGTCGTTGGCCAGGAGGAATCCCCCCTTGCTTCGCACTCGTTTCCTTGCTGCTGCGCTGCTCGCCCTTCCCCTCGCGGCTTGCGGTGTCGACAACTCGCAGCTGCCCGATGGCGCCCAGAAGTTCGACGAGGCCGACTCCCTCGGTGACGTGCAGGCCGCCCTGGCCGCGCTGCCCTCCGCCCAGGTCGCTGGCGCGGATGAGAGCAACTTCCCCTACATGATCACCGGCAAGCTGGGCACCGCCAGCAGCGCCGTCCAGGGCCTGGCGGCTCGTGACGCGCACAGCCGCGTGGGCAACTCGCTGCCCGGCATCGCCGCCGTGTTCCGCCTCGATGCCAACGACCTCGTGGCCAGGCGCTCGCGCGTGGACGAGCAGGGCGTCACCCACCTGCGCTACGGCCAGACGAAGAACGGCCTGCCGGTGGTGGGCGAGGAGCTCCTCATCCACGTGGCCTCGGACGGGACCATCATCGGCGCCAACGGTACGGCGCGCGATGGTGAGATCGTCTCCTCCAAGGCGAGCATCGCCCCGGAGGCCGCCCAGTTCGCCGCCGCGAACAGCACCGACGGCAGCCGCCTGACCACCGAGGGCGCCAACCTGGTGTACGTGCGCGCCGACGGCAAGCTGAGGCTGGCCTACGAGGTGGCGCTGAAGGGCGAGGGCCGCGACCTGCCCATCGACGAGCTGGTGTACGTGGACGCGCACAAGGGCACCATCCTGCTGCGCAACTCGAAGGTCCACACCGCGATCAACCGCGCGGTGTACAGCGCCAACAACGGCAGCAGCCTGCCGGGCACGCTCAAGCGCTCCGAGGGCGGCGCGGCCACGAATGATGCCCACGTCGACGGCAACTACGACAAGCTGGGTGGCACGTACAACTGCTACAAGACCAACTTCAACCGCGACTCGTTCGACAACGCGGGCGCGCAGCTGCGCAGCACGGTCCACTACAGCAGCCGGTACGTCAACGCCTTCTGGAACGGCAGCCAGATGGTGTACGGCGATGGCGATGGCGTGAACTCGGGCATGCTGGGTCTGTCCGCGGACGTGACCACGCACGAGCTCACCCACGCGGTGACGGAGCGCGAGTCCAACCTCACCTACTCGGGTGAGTCCGGCGGCCTCAACGAGGCGATGAGCGACATCTTCGGCGCCTACTGCGAGAGCTGGGCCTCGGGCACCTGGGCCACCACCAACGCGGTGTTCATGGTGGGCGACGACATCTGGACGCCGGCCACCGCGGGTGACGCGCTCCGCTACATGTACGATCCGGCCAAGGACGGCGTCTCGCTCGACTACTGGACGAGCAGCTCCGGCAGCGTGGACGTGCACTACAGCTCGGGTATCGCCAACCTGGCCTTCACGCTGCTCTCCAAGGGCGGCACGCACCCGCGCGGCAAGTCGACCACGCAGGTGACGGGTATCGGCGTGCAGAAGGCCGGCGCCATCTTCTACAAGGCCAACGTGGACTACATGACGGCCTCCACCACCTTCGCCCAGGCGAAGACCTACACCGAGCAGGCCGCGACGGCGCTCGGCTACACGGCGGCGGAAGTGGCGTCCGTGACGGCGGCCTGGACGGCCGTGGGCGTGGGTGCTCCCGTGACGCCTCCTCCGGCCACCGCGCTGACCAACGGCGTGGCGAAGACGGGTCTGTCCGGCGCCTCGGGCTCGCAGACCTACTACTACCTGGACGTTCCGGCCGGCAAGGCGTCGACCTTCGCCCTCAGCGGCGGCTCGGGTGACGCGGACCTGTACGTGAAGGCTGGCTCCGCGCCGACCACGTCCTCGTACGATTGCCGTCCGTACCTGTCCGGCAACAACGAGACGTGCAACATCGCGGCGAAGACCGCGGCCACCCGCATCTACGTGCTGCTGCGCGGGTACAGCTCGTACTCGAGCACCTCGCTCAAGGGTTCCTACACCCCGTGATGCGCTGAAGCAGAACTGAGCTGAACGGCCCCTGGGAGGCACTGCCTCCCGGGGGCTTCGTCTTGCGGGCCCAGGAGCCCGGTGACGTGCACGCGGGCCTTCCCGCGAGGCCGGGAACGGTGTAGGTGCCCCAGTCCTCATGGCCGCCCCCCGCCCCCTGCGCGACGCGGACCTCTCCCGGGTGGAAGGGGTCTTCACCGACGTCGACGGTACCCTGACCACCTCGCACCGGCTGCGCTCCTCCACCGTGCGGGCGCTCGAGCGCCTGGCGGACGCTGGCCTCAAGCTGGTGCTGGTGACCGGACGCCCGGCGGGCTGGGGCGAGGCCTGGGCGCGCACGCTGCCGGTGGATGGGGTGGTGGTGGAGAACGGTGGCCTGCTCTTCCTGCGCGGGCCCGGGGGGAAGCTGCGCAAGGTGTATGCCGAATCCCCGCGCGTCCGGGAGTCGAACCGCAAGCGGCTGGTGGCGGAGGTGGCGGACGTGCTGCGGCGGGTGCCTGGGGCGCGTCTGTCCATGGACAGCGCCTACACGGAGGTGGACCTGGCCGTGGACTACAACGAGGAGGCGCGGCTGGGCGAGCAGGGGGCCGATCGGATCGAAGCGCTGCTGCGGGCGCGAGGGGTGACGGCGGTGCGCTCGTCGGTGCACATCAACTGCTGGCTGGGCCGCTTCGACAAGCGCTCCGCGGTGCGCCGCTTCCTGAAGCTGGCCTGGGGCCTGCGGCTGACGCCGGGGGATGAGCGCTTCGTGTATGCCGGGGATAGTTTCAACGATGCCCCGATGTTTGGAGAGTTCGCTCTGAGTGTCGGGGTGGCCAACGTGCGGCGGGTGCTGGACCGCATCGAGACGCCGCCGGCCTTCATCACCCGGGCGGAGGAGGGGCGGGGCTTCGAGGAGCTCGCGCGCGCCCTCCTCGCCCAGAGGGGCCGCGGGGCCCGTCGAGGAGTCGGAGAATGAACGTCGTGAAGCTGGAGCTGGCCCCGGGGCTGGGCCGTCACCTGCGCGCGGGACACCCGTGGGTCTTCCGCAAGGCGCTGGACAAGGTGCCGAAGATTCCACCGGGCAGCGTGGTGGACCTGGCGGAGAACGGGAAGTTCGTGGCGCGGGGGTATTTCGATCCGCACTCGGCCATCGCGGTGCGGGTGCTGACGCGCAATCCGCGGCAGAACATCGACGCGGCCTTCTTCGCGCAGCGGGTGAAGCAGGCGCTGGCCGAGCGGCGCTCGTTGATCGACCTGCACGACACGGACAGCTTCCGGCTGATTCACGGAGAGGGAGACGGGCTGCCGGGCGTGGTGGTGGACCTGTATGGCCAGTACGCGGTGCTGAAGCTGTACTCGGCGGGGCTCACACCCTACCGGGGGCTCATCGTCGAGGCGCTGAAGGCGGCGGTGCCGGAGTTGAAGGGCATCATCGGCCGGGACGAGGTGGGCCGGGACGACGCGGAGGAGGACGAGGGCCGGGGCGCGGGGCGGATGCTGTGGGGCGAGAAGGCGCCGGAGCTGCTGAGCATCCGTGAGCGCGGCGCGACGTTCCTGGTGGACGCGTGGCGCGGGCAGAAGACGGGCTTCTTCCTGGACCAGCGGGAGAACCGGTACCTCATCCGGAGGCTGGCGAAGGACCGGGAGGTGCTGAACTGCTTCTGCTTCAGCGGAGGGTTCTCGGTGAACGCGGCGCTGGGTGGGGCGAAGAGCGTGTTCTCGGTGGACCTGGATCCGGATGCGATCGCCCTGGCGCGGGAGAACTTCACGCGCAACGGGTTGCCGGCGGAGAAGCACGACTTCCTGGCGGCGGACGTGTTCAAGCTGCTGGCGTCGTTCCGGGAGGAGGGGAGGATGTTCGATCTGATCATCCTGGACCCGCCAGCGTTCGCGAAGAGCCAGCGGGCGGTGCAGGCGGCGATCGACGGATACGCCTCGCTGAACCGTCAGGCGCTGGGGCTGTTGAAGCCCGGAGGGCTGCTGGCGACGGCCTCATGCTCGGCGCGAGTGGGGCCGGACGACTTCATGGGAGCGGTGAAGGAGGCGGCCTTCAAGGCGGGAGTGGATCTGGCGATGGTGGAGGAGCGCTACCAGCCGCCGGACCACCCGATTCGTCTACAGTTCCCCGAGGGCCGTTACCTGAAGTTCTACGTGATGGTGTCGGTGTAGCAACCCACTTCCCCTCTCCCCTTCGGGAGAGGGACGGGGTGAGGGTACCGCGTGCCTCATGTCGCGAGCGTGAGAGCCGGAGTCCTCACATCTCGATCCGGTACACCTGGCGAGCCGGGTCGAGGATGGAGGGCAGGTGTCGGACGCGGAAGCGCTCCTGGGCGGACAGGCCGATGGTGTGACCGTCCTCGAGCACGGGGCCATGGTCGAGCAGGTAGTGGGCGAAGTTGAAGGCCCGGTCGACGAGGGTTGCGGGCTTCGAGCGGGACGCCACCAGCTCCAACTCCATGAAGTCGAAAGACCTCATGCCGGAGGTACAGAGCGAGAAGGTGCCATCCGGGTTGCGCACGAGGTGGAAGGCGAGCCACAGGTAGAGGGGGAGCCGCTCGCGAGAGGTCCGCTTCGCCTCCTCGACGAAGTCGTCCGGTGCGTTCACCACCGGGCCCTCACCCCAGTACACGCCGGAGGAATCGGTCGTGGCGGCCACCGTGGCCACCACGCGCGTGAGCAACAGCGTCGCCTCGATGCGGTCCATCCCAGGGGCCAGCACGGTGACGATGACGTGCCCCAGATGGGCCTTCAGACGCTCAGCCGCCTCGGGCCAGTGCCAGGCGGCGCGCGCGGGGCCCTCCAGGTCTCCCCAGGGGATGGGGGTTCGCATCAGCGTGAGGGTGACGAGCGCTCCGCCCAACTCGAAGCTCAGCGTGTCCCCCTCCTGGCGGACATCCTTCGCGCCCTGCGTTTCCTTCCAGTGGTCCTCGAGGAAGGCCAGCAGGGCTCCCTCGGGGAGCGGCCTCGCGCGCTCGAGCGCGACCATTGCCAGACACAGGTTGCGCCGTGGTGGCGGTACGTCCTGCTTCACCGACTTCTTCCGGAAGAAACCCATTCGTTCTCCTCGTCCTGGGCAGGAGCGCAGTATGACCGCTCAGGTGAGGCGGAGCGAGCCCATGTCAGAGGTGGGTGATAGAAGGGGTGGGCGGCGAGGAGGGGAAGGGCGATGGAGCGGAAGGCGTGGGAGAACCTGGCGGCGGCACGTGTGCTTCTGGATGTCGAGGACCCGTGCCCCAACGTGGCGGCTTCGCGGGCGTACTACGCGGCCTACCATGCGTGCTGGCATGCGATGAACGAAGTAGGTATACCTACTCCAGAAGTCAGGCTGGGAGTATATTACTTCTTACATGAGCCTCTGCCTCGAGACGCACTCGATGTTGGAGTGCTCGACAGGCAGGCGAGCAAGGATCTGGGCTGGTTGGCCGAGCTGCGAGTGGCAGCGGACTACGTTTTGGATGACCTGACGGTCGAACTGGTGAAAGAGGCACTGGAGGTAGCCACGGGCTTCGTCCGACGCCTCTTGGGGGAGGAACCCACATGGTGAACGAGCGGGAGGAGATTCGTCGGAAGGTGATGGAAGCCGTGGGGGGCAGGCCCGTGAGGTGGACGGATCACCGGACCACCAAAGGGGACTTCCCAGGGCGGGATTGGGCCTTGGAGGTCTTCGACGTGCCCTCCTCCGAGCAACGTGAGCTTCACGGGCAGCTGTTCGATGGAATCATGAGTCAGCTCTGGAAGGAGAAGCGCCTGGCGCTCTTCATTCTCTTCCACACGCCGGAGAACACGGATCGCTACTACGCCTGGGTCCGCGAGGAGCACGCGGCGGAGCAGGCGGGAGCGACTCGCGCCGCTCCCTGACGTCCCGCGTGTGGCTCAGCGCTTGAACACGCGCGAGGCCACGCGGTCCAGCACCTCGTCACCCCACACGAGGCTGGCCTGGGTGAGGCGCTGCATGTCCTCCTTGAAGGCCGCGTCCGAGGGGGGCGTGGAGTAGATGCGGCTCAGGAAGAGGCTCTTGTTCTCGGTCTCGTAGTCCACCGCGCCACCGCCGGTGTCGGTGCCGGCCTTCTCCTCTTCCCGGAAGCCGTCGAGCACGCCGGGCTTGGGCGGATCGCGGAACTTGTAGACGAGGGCGCTCGCCTCCAATGCCTGTTTGTCCGAGTGGTACTCGAAGTAGAGCTGGGCAGCTCCGAGCATCGCGCCGCCGAACCCCTGCGGGTTGAGGCCTTCGCTCGGCTGTCCGAGGGACTTCATGAACGCCTGAACCAGGCGCTGCGCTTCGTCGCGGGTCATGGGTCCTCCGCCTCCAGGAGGCGTCGTTCGTCCGAGGGAGACGTTAGCAGCAGCCCGCCCGGAGTCGCGAGGAATGCGGTGGATGACCGCGGGAGTGGGGGTGGCCGGCCCCATGTCAGAGGTGGGCGGTATGACGGAAAGGAGGCGGGGAGGGGAAGGGCGATGGATAGGAAGGCGTGGGAGAACCTGGCGGCGGCACGTGTGCTTCTGGACGAAGAGGATCCGTGCCCCAACGCGGCGGCTTCGCGGGCGTACTACGCGGCCTACCATGCGTGCTGGCACGCGATGAACGAAGTGGGTATTCCTACTCCAGAGGTCAGACCCGGTGTATGTTACTTCCTACATGATGCTCTGCCCTACGAGGCATTCAGGGCCGGGGTGCTCGACGCTCAGGCGAGCGAAGGGCTTTACGATCTGGTTCGGTTGCGAGTGGCCGCGGACTATCTCGAGGAAGAGCTGACGGTCGAGCTGGCAATGAGGGCGCTGGAGACGGCTACGGCCATCGTCCGGTGGGTGCTTGGAGAGGAACCGATATGGTGAACGAGCGGGAGGAGATCCGTCGTCAGGTGCGGGAGGTCGTCGGAAATCGGCCCATCCGGTGGACGGATCATCGGACCACGAAAGGCGACTTCCCGGGCCGGGACTGGGCCCTGGAGGTCTTCGATGTACCCGACGCCGAGCAGAGGGAGCTCATCCATCGACTCTGGGGCATGCTGACGCGGCTCTGGGAGGAGAAGCATCTGGCGCTTCTCGTGCTCTTCCACACCCCCGAGAACACCGATCGGTATTACGCCTGGGTCCGCGAGGAGCACGCGGCGGAAACGGCGGGAGCGACCTGACATGCGATATCTGGGAATCGTGGTGGTGCTCACCGTGCTCGCTGGCTGTGGAGGGGGTGAGGAGATCCGGCGCTACCGTGTGTCGGTGAATCCCGCGCCCCTGTCGGCGCTCGCGGCCTCCTGCTTCCGGGGTGGCACGCCTCCGTCCTCGCGCGTGGAGGATCGCAACCTCTACCAGGGGCTCGTGTGGACCGTCTGGCAGGCCGGAGAGAAGGACAGCGCCTTCCTGGAGCTGGAATCGCCCGAAGGTGGCTGGCGGCTGGGGGATGCTCCTCCGGTGATGCTCTCGGGGAACATCATCGGTGACGGGGACGCCTTCTCGGCCGAGCGGGTGCAGGTGTCGAGCGAGGGCCAGGTGGAGGAGTCCACGGCCCTGCGCATCGTCTTCGAGGACCGGGACACCATCTCCAAGGGAGTGGTGGAGCTGAAATCCAGCTGCGCCTCGTGCGCGGGTGGAAGCGCCCTGTCCTGTGAGGCCCGGCTGTCGTTCACTGCCCGGGAGGAAATGCTCCAGGAGTGAAGCGCGCGGACAGGCTCCGCGTTAATCTCCAGGCCCTCTATGGTCCTCAAAGGACAGTTCCTCGAGCGCTCCACGCTCATCCCCGTGGGCCGCGAGGTGATGGAAGGTGTGGCGCACCGGGGCGACGAGCGTCCCCCGCTGCTCGTCCTCCCACCCCGGCCCGAGGAAGGGGGTGGGATGGATCATGTCATCGGGGCCGAGCTGGCCTTCGCCGCGGCCTCGGCTGGTCACCCCACGCTGCGCTTCAACTACCGCGGTGTCGGTGGCAGTCAGGGGGAGCGGGGCTCGGGTGATGCGCTGCTCCAGGACGCCGAGGCCGCGCTGGACGTGGTGCTGGAGAACGCCCAGGCTCCCACGGCGGCGGTGGCCGCGCTCCACGGGAGTGCCCGCGTCGTCCTCGAACTCCGGGCGCGACGCCCCCAGATCGCTGGCCTGTGTCTGGTGAGCCCCAGGGGAGTGAGCGCCCGGGAGCTGGCCGGGCTCGGGCGGGAGCTGCTGGTGGTGGTGGGCGAGCTGGACTCCACCCTGTCCCGGGCCGAGCTGGCCGAGGCGGTGGACGCGGCGGGGGGCGTTCTGCAGGTGGTGGAGGGGGCCGGTGCCAATTTCCATCACGCCCTACCCTTGGTGGGAAAAGCCGTGCGCACCTGGCTGAAGATGCTGTCGGGCAAGTGACCGATGTGTTGTAACCCGTTGAATTGACGAAGGATCCTCATCCTGTAGGGAACTTGTCCCCCAGGAGGGGTATCGACCAGACTCGATTCAGACCCAATCGTTCCGCCGTTCGTTCGTATGGGTCGTCATAAGGAGCGCCCATGCCCATGAAGCGATTGACCCTGGCACTGGCGGTGCTGGCCCTGACGGCGGCGGCCTGCTCGTCCCGCTCGGACGGGGAGGGGAAGGCGTCGGCCGCGGAGCGTCCGGCCGTGGACACCGCGCGCAGAGAGCTGTCCCAGGAGGTGCCCGGCGGCATCGTCGTGGACTTCAAGGACGGCACCAGCAAGGCCGAGTTCGATGCCTGGGAGCCGGATTGGGGGGTGGATCTCGAGTTCAACTCCGTGGAGGGCTCGCGCACGGGTGTGACGATCGCCCGGGAGGTGGGCGACGTGGACGCGGTGCTCGCGCGCATTCGCCAGAATCCGGCCGTCGAGTCCGCCGAGCCTCTGCGGGTGTACGCGGTGCCCCCGAGAGAGGCGCTCGTGTCCGAGGAGCCGGCCGCGCGCGAGGAGGCCGACGAGGACGGCTACACGCCGAACGATCCGGACTACCCCAAGCAGTGGAACCTCCGGATGATCCACATGCCGAAGGCGTGGAAGGAGAGCCACGGCAAGGGCGCGGTGGTGGCGGTGCTGGACACGGGCATCGCCTACGAGGACCACGACGACTTCAAGCAGGTGCCGGACCTGAAGGGGACGAAGTTCAAGAAGGGGTACGACTTCGTCAACGACGACGAGCACGCCAATGACGACCACGGGCACGGCACGCACGTGGCGGGCACCATCGCGCAGGCGACCAACAACGGCCAGGGCGTGGCCGGCGTGGCCTTCGAGGCGACGCTGATGCCGGTGAAGGTGCTGAACCACTTCGGCGCGGGCACGTCGGCGGACATCGCCGAGGCCATCCGCTTCGCGGCGGACAACGGCGCCAACGTCATCAACATGTCGCTGGGTGGTGGGGGCTACTCGCAGGTGATGGCGGACGCGGTGGCGTACGCGCGGAAGAAGGGCGTCACGGTGGTGGCGGCGGCGGGCAACGCGGGGCGCTCGCGGGTGGAGTTCCCGGCGGCGTACCCGGGCGCGGTGGCGGTGGCGGCGGTGGGGCCGAGCGGCACGCGCGCCCCGTACTCATCCTATGGCAAGGAGCTGGACATCGCGGCCCCGGGCGGCGACAAGCGCCAGGGCGACGCGGGCGGCATCCTGCAGAACACCATCGATCCGAGGGATGTCTCGCGCTCCGTCTATGCCGCCTACCAGGGCACGAGCATGGCGACGCCGCACGTGGCCGCCGTGGCGGCGCTGCTGTACGCCGAGGGCGCCAGCGGGCCGGATGAGGTGGAGAAGGCCCTCTACGCCGGGGCGAAGCGGGTGGGGGGTCAGGCCTGGACGGAGGAGTACGGGCACGGGCTGCTGGACGCCGAGGCCTCGCTGAACGCGCTCGGGGGCGGGGTGTCCCGCTGGCCGTCCATGTGGTGGGCGCTGGCCCTGCTGGCGCTGGTGCTGCTGACGATGCGCGGACGCGAGCGTCCGGGCTACTTCAACATCCTCTTCCGGCCGAGCTTCCTCATCCCGTTGGTGCTGGCCACGGTGGGCGTGTTCTTCGCGCGCTCGTGGTTCGGCGGGGCCTCGGGCGTGGCGGGGGACGTGGTGGACGCCGCCTACCTGCCCATCCCCGACTGGCAGCGCATCATCTTCGGCCGGGGCAAGCTGGCCAACCCGCTCTTCTACAGCTCGCTCATCCCCCTGCTGCTGTCCTTCCTGGCCATCAAGCTCCAGGGGCTCCGGCCGGCCATCGGTGGACTGTCGCTCGGCTTCGCGGGCTTCCTCTCCTACGCCGCCTGGTCCAAGGCCCCCGCGCTCGCGTGGATGCCCTTCACCTTCCTGGCGGTGCCCTGGCTCGTGGTCAACGTGTTCATCTGCCTGATCATCGCGCGGGCCATGCTCCGCAAGGAGTCGGCGGTATGAAGCTGACCGGACGCGTGGTGTTCCGCGACATCGAGACGGGGGTCTGGGTGCTCGAGGGGGATGATGGGCGCACGTACCAGCTCGCCGGTGGCGATCGGAAGATCAAGAAGGACGGTCAACGCGTGGAGGTCGAGGGCGACGTGGCCCGCGACGTGTTGACCGCCGCCATGGTGGGCCCCGTCTTCAACGTGGCCTCCTACCGCTTCATCTGAATCAACGGTGCGGCTCTCCTCCCGAGGGGGGCCGCACCATCCGCTGCATCAGGTGCTCGAGGGCCTTCGCCGGCTCCTGGCACAGGCCCGAGTGCACGGGGCCCGTCTGGAGCATCGTGCTGCGCGGCGCCACCAGCCAGTGGAAGCGCTCCTTCTGCGGCAGCTGTCCGATGGGCCCCGCCGCCTTTCCTCCCGCGCACAGGCGGGGGATGGCCTCCAGGTGCCCGCGGATGAGCTCCACGTCGATGTCCGGCGCGAGCGCCAGCAGGCGCCGCTCGTCCAGCTCCACCCTCGCATCCAGGAACCGCCGGGTGAGGCAGTAGAGGATGACGCCCGCGTTGATGAACTCCTCGCGCTCCACGCGCGGCACGACGCGGACGATGGCGTAGTCAAACGAGCTGTGCGCGGGCACGCTCCGCCTCCTCGATGAACGCTGGCGCCGCCTCCAGGCGCTTCAGCAGGTACGTGGCATAGGCCTCCCGGTGCTCCTCCACCGTGGCGAAGCGCGGCTCCACCGCCGGGCCCAGCCACACGTCCGGGACGCACGAGACGACGTGCCGGATGACCTCCGCCGTCACCCGCTGACGCAGCGTGGCCAGCGCCTCGGACAGCGCCGAGGCCCACGGCAGCAGCACGTGATCGCGGATGGGCGCGAAGCGGCTCTGGCTGCGCTCCAGGTAGTCGTCCCACGCGTGGTGGAAGTACAGGGACGCGCCGTGGTCGATGAGCCACAGGTTCTTGTGCCAGCTCAGGAGGTTCGGGTTCTTCGGCGTCCGGTCCACGTTCGTCACGTAGGCGTCGAAGCAGACGATCGCCGAGGCCTCCGCGGCCCCCGGCGCGGGGCGTACCGTTGGATCGAACGTGATGGAGCCCGGCAGGTAGTCCATGCCCAGGTTGAGCCCCGGGCTCGCCTTGATGAGGTCGCGGATCTCCTCGTCGGGCTCGGCGCGGCCCAGCGCGGGATCCAACTCCACCAGCACGAGCTCCGGCATCCTCAGGCCCATCGCCCGCGCCAGCTCGCCCGAGAGGATCTCCGCCACGAGCGCCTTGATGCCCTGGCCCGCCCCCCGGAACTTCAAGACGTACAGGCCCGAGTCCTCCGCCTCGATGATGGCGGGCACCGAGCCGCCCTCGCGCAGGGGCGTGACGTAGCGTGTCGCGGTGATCGTTCTCACGTCTCGACCCTCACCCCAGCCCTCTCCCAGGGGGAGAGGGAGCATTCACGTTCAGCGAACATCGGTCCTCTTCAGTCTGGACTGCCTCGCCCGCTCCTGGGCGTATTCCTCGAGGGGGATTTCTCCCCGGCGTGCGCGCACCCGGAGCTCGTACAGGGCATCGCGCTCGGCGTGCAACGCATCCGGCGCGTCCTCGGGGACGGGTTGCAGGGGATGGCGCTGGTCGATCTGACTCAGCTGGATGCCTCGGGTGTCCAGCGCCACGTAGACGCCCAGGGACAGCGCCGCGGCGAACATCCAGGGAATGGCCAGGTGGATGACCTTGAAGAGTGGCTCCAGCCGGACGGGAGCCTCCCGGGCCTCCACGAGCTCCGTCGGCCGGGGCGGACCCAACAGGCCCGGGAAGCGGCGCGCGGCGGACATCAGCCCCCAAATAGCTCCGCTGCCCAGGAGCGCGAACATCAGGATGAACTGCACCTCCTGGCCGGTCGTCGGCTCCTGGGGAGACTCGATGTGCTTCGCGATGAAGAACAGCACCGTGGACACGATGTTGTTGGCCGCATGCGCGAGGATGCCGGGCCACAGTGAGCCGGTACGCAGCAGCAGCCAGCCGAACAGCACTCCCAGCTCCACGCGGGCGAGGAAGCCCACCGGATCCAGGTGGAACGCGCTGAAGACGACGGCCGAGAGGACGAGGGCTCGCAGGGGAGGTCCCCCGGGTGCCTTCAGCCCCTGGAAGAAGATGCCCCGGAAGAAGAACTCCTCGCACACCGGGGCCCCGAGGCTCACGCTCGCCACGATGAGGGCAAGCTCCACCGGCGACTGGCCCCGGAAGATGTCCGCCACGTCGTAGATCTCCCGCCACTCCTTGGGCATCAGCGCCTGGGAGAGGAACTGGACGGGGGCGACGATGGCGAAGAAGTTGACCGCGCCCAGGAGGAACCCGAAGGCCATCGGACCCAGGCCCGGGAAGGTCAGCCCGGTGTAGCGCACCGGCTCCCTCCCGGTGGCACGCAGCACGAGCCAGCCCAGGCCGAGGAAGACGAAGATCTGCGTGAACCAGATGCCGAAGGCCGCGTTGAGCAGCTGAACGAACACTCCCGTCACCAGGAAGGCCACGAACACGAGCATCGCGGCGACCACCGCCACGGCGCGTGGCTCGAGCAGGGTCGGCGGGTGTGTAGGCGGCAAGCTGGGGGTGACGTCTTCCAACGGCGTTCTCCGGCGGCGAGGGCGGCGCTCGGAACACGAGGCGCCAGGGTGCGGCACTTCTATAATGCCCGGCTGACGGCGTGCGTCCCGGTTATGAACGCAGGCGAGGACGTACGGGGTGGTGTGGGCCTGACCGGCCGTGATGGGTGCGGTAAGGAGCGAGTAGGGGATGCGACACTTTCGGAGCAGGGACTTCCGTGCCGAGCGGCCCTGGGGCGCCCAGGACATCACCGAGCTGAACGGCATCTCGGTGCGTCTACACTGGACCAACGCGCCCTACGAGTGGCACGTCAACGAGGGCGAGGAGGTGTTCGCCGTCCTCGATGGGGCCGTGGACATGCACGTGAAGCAGGAGGGCCAGGTGCGGATCATCCCGCTGCGCGCCGGGGACGTCTTCCACGCCCAGGTGGGGGATGAGCACGTGGCCCATCCCCTCGGCGAGGCGCGGATCCTGGTGATCGAGAAGGCTGGCAGCGTGTAGGGCAGGGGCTCAGGCCTGCTGGCGCAGGTAGCGGCGGATCTCCTCGGCGAACTGCTTGCAGGCCGCCGCGTCGGGCGCCGCCGGCCCCAGCTTCAGCTTCTTGTCCTCCTCCACGAGGTAGCGCTGGTCCAGCAGGTAGGCGACGGCGTTCTCCAGCGTCACCTTGGCCAGGGACTCGGCCGCGGTGATGCGCCCCGAGTGGTACTCGGCCCGGCCCAGATCCATGGCCTGCTTCACGAAGGACTTCCGGTCCTGGGCCACGCCCGTCACCACCTCCGGCAGCGTCTGGGTGGCGATCAGGTAGGCCTCCAGGTAGTCCCGCAGCAGGTCCGCCAGGAACTCCAGCTCCGGCCGCGCATGGGGCTCGGGCGCCACGCTCAGCGTGTCCCCCTGGTGCAGCACCAGTCCCATCCGCACCAGCCGCTCCACCACCTCCGAGAAGATGGTGTCGAAGCTGGCGCCCACCCGGTAGATGAACTCCACCTTGAAGAGCCGCGACAGCCACAGCGCCCGGGCCTTCACCTCGTCGAAGGGCGCCGGAGCCCCCACCAGCAGCGCGTTGGCCACGAGGCTGCGCGCCGCCACCAGGTTCATCAGCGTGTTCTTGTAGAAGGACATCTCGGCGCGGCGAACGTCCTCGGCCTGGTAGATGACCTCGCCGTGCGCCTTCTGCGTGCGCACCATCCCATCCGAGCAGAAGGTGCGCATGGCGTCCTGGATGGCGCCCATGGCCTCCGGGTTGCTCGGCGAGTCCTTCAGCAGGGTGGACAGCGGAGCCTTCTCCTCCGCCGCGATGCGGCGCAGGACGGAGATGCGGTCCGTCAGCTCGCGGCTCGTCATGCCGCGCCGGCGGTGGGCCAGCAGCGCCGCGCTCACCAGGGCGTGGGGCGTCACCGTGGACACCTTGCTGATGCCGTACATCACCCGGTTGCCCAGCGCACGCACCAGGCCCTTCTTCTGATCGTCCGAGATGGGCTGGGCCGGATCGAGCCCGCGGCTCTTCATCAGCTCCACCAGCGACAGCGGCTCGTCGAAGGTGAGGTGGATGCGGCCGTAGCGTGCCGTCAGCACCTTGGGGGTGCTCAGCAGGGCCTTGATGTCCTCGGGCTTCTTCTCGCCACCGGCCAGCTCCTTCGAGTAGCTGCTCGACTCCACGACCTTCTCGTAGTCGATGGACACGGGCACGAAGATGAGATCGTTGCGAGCCCCCTCGAGCACGGACTCCACCTGCCAGGTGAACATGCCCAGCTTGGGCTGCAGCAGCTTGCCGGTGCGCGAGCGCCCGCCCTCGGGGAAGAACTCCTGGTGCACGCCGTCGTGGGCCAGCTTCTTCACGTAGCCCTTGAAGGAGGCGGCGTACACCTTGTCGTCCTTGAAGGAGCGGCGCAGGAAGAAGGCGCCGCAGCGGCGAAGCAGGGGCCCCAGCGGCCAGAAGGACAGGTTGGCGCCCGCGGCCACCAGTGGCACCGCGTAGCCGCGGTTCCAGAGGATCCAGCTCATCACCAGGTAATCCACGTGGCTCTTGTGCGAGGGGCACAGCACCAGCGGGGCCTTGCTGGCGGCCTTCAGGGCCCGGTTGAGCCCCGCCTCGTCCACCTCGATGCCGTCGTAGATGCGGTTGAACACCCACCCGAGCACGGGGGAGACGAAGGCCAGCGTGGTGGGGCTGGGCTTGGCGGCGATGGCGCGCAGGTTGCGCCGGGCCTGGCGCAGCACGCTCTCGGGCCGGCGGTTGCTCTCGACGGCCACCGTGTCCAGGGACTTGCGCAGGGTGCGGTCGCGCAGCGTCTCCTCGATGATGCGCTCGGGGGACTTCACCGGCGGCCCGAAGACGGCTTGCGTCTCGCGCGCCAGGTGGTGGTTGAGCGCGCTGCGCACCTTGCGGGCGATCACCTCGTCCGAGTCCTGCGGGTTCTCCTCGATGAAGCGCTTGAGATCGATGGGCTCGCCCATGCGGAACTGCGCGCGGCGGTAGTTGCGGAAGAAGGCCACCATCGAGTGCAGGAAGCCGGGGGCCTCGGGGCTGCCGAAGACGTGGTCCCACACGCTGGGCTTGGCGCGGGCGGTGCGCTTCTCCCAGACGAAGAGCTCCGGCACCAGGTAGACGGTGCGGTCCCCCTTGCGCGCCATGGCCACCAGGGCGGGGAAGGGGTTCTCCTCGATGTCCTTGCCCGAGGCGCTCAGCAGGGCCGTCTTCTTGAGGAAGATGAGGCCGCTGCCGCCGTGGCGCCGGGCGTAGGTGAAGCGGACGTCGAAGTCACCCCGCTGCGCCGTCTTGCGGAAGGGCCGGGTGAACCAGGGACGCAGGTTCACCACGGCCCGCACGGGCGGCAGGGCCCGGCGCACCGTGGCCCAGGCCAGGTAGAGGTAGTTGACCCACGCCGTGGTGCGCATGACGTGCACCACGAAGCCCTTGGCGTGGAGCGCACGCAGCTCCGCCTCGGCCTCGGCGGGGAAGCGCACCCCGTCGAGGTAGCGCTGGCCCAGCGCCCGGGAGATGGGGCCGAACTCCTCCTTCAATGCCTCGCTGTGATTCGTTGCCTGCACCAGGGCGGTATCCACGTGCGGCCCCCCTTTCTCCACGCGAGCCTCTCTACATGTACTCCGGAGTTGCCATTCCCAACAGCGACAGGCCAGCGGCCAGCGCCGCGCGCGTCGCGTCCGTCAGGGCCAGCCGTGCCGCCTTCAGGGGCTCGTTGTCCTCGAGCAGCACGCGCTTGCCTCGATCCTGGTTGCCCGCCGTGAAGTAGCTGTTGAAGGTAGCGCCCAGCTCCAACAGCCACCGCGCGACGAAGCTCGGCTCGCACTGCTCCGCGGCCTCCTGCACCACCACCGGCAGCCGGGCGATGCCGCGCAGCAGCGCCTGCTCCTCCGGCAGGGTGAGCAGCGCCGCGTCGTAGGAGGCCGGGGCCCCACCGCCCTTGCGCAGGATGCTGCAGGTGCGTGCGTGCGCGTACTGGAGGTACGGGCCGGAGTGGCCTTCGAAGGCGAGCACGTCGTCCCAGTCGAAGGTGTAGTCCGTGGCCCGGCGGTTCTTCAGGTCGCCGAAGAAGATGGCGCCCAGGCCGATCTGCTCGGCCAGGCCGTCCGGATCGTTCGTCTGGATGCGGCCCGCCTTGATGTTCTCCTGGACCTTCTCCAGGGCGCGCCCCCTGGCCTCGTCGAGCACGTCGGTGAGGAGCACCACCGTGCCCTTGCGCGTGCTCATGCCGTGCACGCGGCCGAAGTTGACGTGCACCATTCGCTTCGCCCACTCGCATCCCATGGCCTCGAGCACACGGAAGATCTGCCGGAAGTGCAGCGACTGATCCGTGGCCACCGCGTACAGCGACTTCTCGAAGTGGAAGCGCTCCCACCGGTCGATGGCCGCCGCCAGGTCGCGCGTGGCGTAGAGCGTGCTGCCATCGTTCTTCTTCAACAGGATGGGCGGCTCGTTCTCCGCGTAGGGGAGGTCCACGATGGTGGCGCCCTGCGACTCCTTGACGCCGACCTTCCGGGCGATCTCCGCGATCATCGGCTCCATCTTGTCCTGGTAGCGGCTCTCGCCCTCCATGTACTCGAACTTGATGCCGAGCCGGGCGTAGATGCGCTCGAAGTCGCGCAGGGACGTCTCGCGGAACTCCTTCCAGATGGCGAGCGCCTCGGGCTCCCCGGCCTCCATGCGCCGGAAGAAGTCGCGGGCGCGCTCGTCGAAGGCGGGCTCCTTCTCCGCGCGCTGGTTGGCCTTGACGTACACCTCCACGAGGTGGGCCATGTCGTGGCGGCGCTCGGGCACGCCGTACTCCTGGAAGCCCACGGCCACCAAGCCGAACTGCTTGCCCCAGTCGCCCAGGTAGTTGATGCCCACGACCTTGTAGCCGAGCGCCCGGTGCAGGTTGGCGACGCCGTGGCCGATGACCGTCGAGCGGATGTGGTGGAAGGCGATGGGCTTGGCGATGTTGGGCGACGAGTAGTCCACGACCACCGTCTTGCCGCTGCCCGCGTCACTCCCGCCGTAGCGCACGCCCTGCGCGCGCGCCGTGTCGATGACCTCGCCGGTGAAGGGCATCGGCGCGAACTTCGCGTTGACGTAGGGGCCGGCGGCCACCACCTCGAGGCCCGGCACCTGGATGGCCTGGGCGAGCGCGGCGGCGATGGCCGGTGGCGCCTTCTTCTGGGCCTTGGCCAGGGGGAAGGTAGGGAAGGAGAAGTCCCCATGAGCCGGGTCCGCTGGCTTGATCTGCGAATCGATCTCGGAGGCGGGCACGCCCAGGTTCTGGGCGAGCGCCTCGACGAAGGCAGTCCGATAGCGGGAATAGACGGAAGGACTCATTGGATCGCGCGGATACTAAGCGAAACCCGGCGATAATCCGCGCACCTTCTGTCAACGCACCGCGCCGGGAGTGCCTTTCAGGTGACCGCCGGGTTGCGGCGGCTTGGACGGACCACGGCGGCCACGGTGTCCAGCAGCCGTGGCAATTGCAGTGGTTTCTCGAAAAATCCGTCGATGCGGTCCAAACCCTGGCCCGCGCCGAGGCTGGAGACCTCGCTGGCGCCGGAGATGATGTAGACGGCCACGTCGGCGAGGGACTCGGTGCCGCGGATGAAGCGCAGCACGGAGCGCCCATCGTCCTCGCTCAGCCGCAGGTCGAGCAGCACCATGGCCGGCCGGATGTGGGAGAGGATGGAGCGGGCCTCGGCGGCGCCGGAGGTGGACATGACCCGGTACCCCTCCTGCTCGAGCACCTGCTGGAGCACCTCGCGGCAGTCGGCGTCGTCCTCGACGAGGAGGATGCCACCGGCGCGAGGCCCCGCCTGGGCCGCGTCGGGCGAGCTGACGGCGCCGGCGAACATGGGCAGCACCATCTGGAAGCTGGTGCCTTCACCCAGGGTGCTGGAGGCTTCCACGCGGCCGCCATGGAGCGCGAGGATCTTCGCCACCAGCGGCAGGCCGAGGCTGCGTCCCGGACCGCCGCGGCTGCCCTGGGGCCGGTGGAAGGGATCGAAGACGTGCTCCAGGTCCTCGGCGCCGATGCCCGGCCCGGAGTCCTTCACGGTGAGCAGGGCGAGCCCGTCATCGACGGAGACGCGCAGCTCCACGCTGTCCTCTTCCTCGCAGCGGTGGATGCCGGCCTCCACGAGGTTCTGGATGGCCTCGGCGATGCGCTCGCGGTCGCCGCGGACGAAGACCTCGCCGGAGGGGGGCAGGTCGAGCCGCACCTTGGACTGCTCGGCCAGGGGCGTGAGGTTGCGGACGACCTCCTCGGCCACGGACTTGAGCCCGAAGGGGCGCTGGTTGAGCTGCATCTTGCCGGCCTGGAGGCGGGACATGAGCAGCAGATCATTCACCATGCGCAGCATGCGGTCCGCGCTGCGGTCGCACACCTGGACCGCGCGGCGCTGGGCGTCGGCGATGGGTCCGAGCTTCTCGCGGCCCATCATGGCCAGGTAGGCCTTGATGGTGGTGAGGGGGTTCTTCAGGTCGTGCGAGACGTTGCCGAGCAGCTCGTCGCGGCTCTGCTCGAGGGCCTTGAGGCCTGCGATGGCCGTCTGCAGGTCCTTGTTGCGCCGGGCGCTGTCGTCGCGCAGGCGGGCCACCTCGTAGGAGGCGGAGAGCTGGCCGGCCAGGGCCATCAGCAGGGAGTCCGAGGCGGAGCGGCGCGGGGCGATGAGGGCCAGCACGCCGCTGACGCCCTGGGGGCTCTCGAGCGGCACGGCGACGGACTCCTCGTCACGGAGGATGGCCTTCTCGGCGAAGGCGCGGCCCACGAGCCCCTCCTCGGGAGTGGCGGCGGTGATGCGCTCGTCGTAGCGGCCGCGCACGTGCTCGACATGGAGCTGGTTGCGCGAGGGGAGGAAGCGCGCCACGTAGCAGGCCTTGGCCTGCATCAGCCCGTGGATGATCTGCAGCTGCGAGCGCAGGGCCTCGGTGGGACCGGCGCTGGAGGTGATGTGCTGGGCCATCTCCACCAGGGCGCGCTCGGCGTCCTCGGCCTCGACGGGAGGCTGGGGCTTGGTGGCGCGCCGGGGGGACTTCTTCACCTCGGGGCGCAGGGTGACGATCTCTGCGAGATGCGGAACCTTCTTCTTCGGCACGGAGCTACCTCGGCAACCAGGGGGCGACGCGATCACCTCTCGAGGCGATCCTGCGCCACCCGGAGCCGGGGTGGAAACCCTCCCCTGGCCCTCCGTCGGAACAGGGACGACCGCAGGACAATTGCGCTGTCCGATGGAGGACATAACGGGGAGGGAGCAAGCTGCCCGACCCGTCAGGTGCCAGACACGAGGCTCAGGCGCGGCGCTTCACCACGCCGGAGCCGTCGACGAAGAAGGGCTCGGAGATGACCGACTCCACCTTCTCGCGGTGGCTCTGCACGTTGAAGCCGCTCTCCAGGAGCGCCTCGATGGCGGCCACCTGCACGCGGCGGCCGGAGTCCCCGGCGGTCAGGACGTGGAGGATGGGCTCGCGGGCCGGCTCGTGCTTCAGGGGGCCGAGCGCCTTGAGGGCGGCGATCTTCACCTCGTCGGCCATGTCATCGAGGTGGGGCAGCACCACGGCGGGGATGCGCGGGTCCTGCTTGCCGGTGACGTAGTGGAGCAGGACGACCTTCTTCTCGGGGTTGCGCATGTACTGGGTGCTCAGGGCGCCGAGCGCGTCCACGACGATGCCGATGACCTCGCCCTCGGGCAGGAGGGCCTCCAGCACGCGCAGGGCCCAGGAGGTGGCCTGCTCGTTCTTGCGGAGGAACTCGGTGGTGGGGGCCACCGCGTCCTGGCCGAAGCCCTTGACGAGCTCGAAGACGTGCTCCTTCTCGTCGGCGTCCGTGGTGAGGGGCTCCACGGTGATGTTGTAGCGGTGGAGCAGGACGCTGACGGCCTCGGGGATCTTCATCTCCCCGAGCTGCTGGAGGGCCTTCTGACGGGTCGTGGGGTCCCCATACTTCTGGGTCACCTTGGACTTGAGCTTGAGAGCCTTCTCGGGGCCGGAGCCACCGAGGAAATCGAAGATGCCCATGATGCGGATGCTCCGAGGGGTGCTGCGAGTTCTTGGGCGCCGTGTAGGACGCGGCGCAAGCTAACGCAAGAAGCTTGGTTGGCCAGGGGCTGGCCATCGATTCACAACTGCAAGGACCCCCGGACATCCGTCTGGTATGCGCTGGCGAGCGCCTCGGCGGCCTTTCGGGCCTCGGAGGAGGGGTGTTCGGGCACCTTCACCTGGAGTGTGAGGTAGAGATCACCCGAGGGCCCCCCCTTGAGCGAGGGAGCCCCCCGGCCGCGCAGCCGCATGCGGCGGCCCGACTGGGAGCCCGGGGGCACCTTGACGGTGACCTCGCCCTGGAAGGTGGGCACGCGCACCTCGGCGCCCAGCATGGCCTCGGTCACGGTGACGGGCAGGTCCAGGTAGAGGTCGTCCCCCTCGCGGCGCACCAGGGGGTGCTCCGTCACCTGCGTCTCGATGTAGAGGTCCCCGGGAGGGCCGCCGTGCGTGCCCGCGGCGCCCTGGCCGGCCAGCCGGATTTTAGAGCCCGTCTGGACGCCGGCGGGGATCTTCACGGTGAGGCGCGCCGTCTCGTCCACCACGCCCGTGGACTGGCAGGAAGGGCAGGGGGGCGCGGAGCGGCCCGAGCCGTGGCAGGAGGGGCACGCGCCGCCCATGCCCAGGATGCCGCTGCCCCGGCGGGCGCGCCCGGTGCCGCCGCACGTGGCGCACGTGGTGGGCGTCCCCACGTGCCCCGAGCCCTGACAGCGCTGGCAGCGGCCGGGGCGCTGCAGGGAGATGCCGCGCTCGATGCCGGTGAGGGCCTCGTTGAAGCTGAGCGTGAGCCTGGCCGTGATGTCCTCACCCGGGGTGGGTCCATCCCCCCGGCCTCCCCCGGCGCGCCCGAAGATCTCTCCGAAGTCCACGCCGCCGCCACCGCCACCGCGCGAGCGGTTGAAGATGTCCCCGAGGATGTCGCCCAGGTCGAAGTCCACGCCGCCGCCACCGCCGAACGGCATGCCGCCGCCGGCCGCCTGCGCGGCCTTGTAGGCCCGGTACTGCGCGGCCTTCTTCTCATCGAAGCCGAACTTGGAAGCCTCGTCGCCGAACTCGTCGTAGAGCTTGCGCTTGCGCTCGTCCGAGAGCACCTCGAAGGCCGCGTTGAGCTGCTTGAATTTCTCCTCGGCCGCCTTGTTCCCCGGGTTGACGTCGGGGTGGTACTGGCGAGCGAGTTTGCGGAAGGCCTTCTTGATTTCGTCGGCAGAGGCCGTCCGGGACACGCCGAGAATCTGGTAGTAGTCGTCCGCCATGGGGTTTGCCGCCCTCCAAACTGCAAGATCGTAACCAGCTGTGCGGCAAGCGCCAGCACGGCGTGTGTCCTTCGGTCCGGATGTATAAAGTGGCCGGAGGGACGAGGGAGAGCATGGGAGCGCCGCGCCTGGGTGGAGCGAAGACGGGGCTGATGGGCTGGCTCGTGCTGGTCTCATTGGCGGTGGCCGGGCAGGCTGTCGCCGAGGAGCCCTCGGTGTCCGGGGGCCGCGTCATCGACCGGGTGGTGGCGGTCATCGAGAACCAGGTCCTGACCCTGAGCGAGCTGGAGTTCGAGGCGCGGGTGACGCTCGTGCAGCTGGGAGGCATGCGAGCGGCCGAGGCCCCACTCGACGAGCAGACGCTTCAGAAGGCGCTGGAGCTGGCGATCGGCCATCGGCTGCTGGTGGCGGGGGCGGACAGGCTGCAGGCGTTCCAGGCGGAGCGTTCGGAGGTGGATGCGCGGCTGAGGTCCTTCCGCGAGCGCTTCGAGAGCGAGCCGGCGCTGCTGGCGTTCCTGGCGCGGCACGACGCGGACCTGGAGCAGCTGACGGCGGTGCTGGAGCGGGGAGTGCGGGCCGAGCGCATCCTGGATAGCCGGATCCGCCTGCGGGCACAGGTGAGCGAGGCGGAGGTGCGGCGGTACTGGGAGGAGCACAAGGCGACGCTGGGCGGGCCGTACGAGTCGGTGCGGGAGGCGCTGAAGGAGAAGCTGGTCCGGGAGAGCTACCACCAGCTGGCGAAGGAGGAGTTCGACAAGGTGAGGGCGAGTGCGCGGGTGCGGCGGGTGGCCCCCTTCGCCCGGGAGGCTCAGCCATGAGGCGGATGCGCGAGGAGTTCCGTCCGAGGGAGTCGAGGCCGTGTCCGTTCCTGATCCGGAGGATGACGCGGGAGGACCTGCCGGCGGTGATGGAGCTGGAGAAGGCCTCGTTCCGCAGTCCGTGGTCGTTCGAGCTGTTGCAGCGCGAGCTGAGCCACGACTGGTCGGTCATCTTCCTCCTGGAGGAGCCCCTGCCGGAGGGAGGGCGCCGCCTGCTGGGGGTCTCCATCTTCTGGATCGTCCATGACGAGGTGCACGTGCTCAACGTGGCCACCGCGCCGGAGCACCGGCGGCGGGGGGTGGGCCGCAGGCTCATGGAAGCCACCCTGGACGAGGGGCGGGCGCGCAAGTGCTGCCTGGCGACATTGGAGGTGCGCCGGAGCAACGAGCCCGCCATCAATCTCTACAAGTCGTTCGGCTTCCGCCCGGTGGGCGTGCGGCCGAACTACTACGTGGAAGAGGGGCAGCCCCCCGAGGACGCGATCGTGATGGTCCTCGACTTCTAGGTGCTGGGAGAGTAGAGGAGCGAGCCCGCCAACAGACCGTAGGAATGGACCCCGGTGGAGTCCACGGTTCGAACCCCGTGGGCCGGCAGTGCTTGACACGGGGTGCTCCCTCCCTATACTCGCGGCCCTTTTTCAAGCGCAGTTGTAGGTTTGTATGCGCCCCCGGGTACACCCGCCCGGGACAATCGGGAAGGAAGAGAAGCTCAGTGCCAACCATCAGTCAGCTGGTCCGTCAGGGCCGCGAGAAGTTGAACATCAAGGGCAAGAGCCCCGCTCTGAAGGAGTGCCCTCAGAAGCGCGGCGTCTGCACCCGCGTGTACACCACCACCCCGAAGAAGCCGAACTCGGCGCTCCGCAAGGTGGCCCGTGTGCGCCTCACCAACGGGATCGAGGTGACGTCCTACATCCCCGGCGTGGGTCACAACCTCCAGGAGCACTCGGTGGTGATGATCCGCGGTGGCCGTGTGAAGGACCTCCCCGGCGTTCGCTACCACATCATCCGCGGCACGCTGGACTCCGTGGGCGTGGCCGGCCGCAAGCAGGGCCGTTCCAAGTACGGCGCCAAGCGCCCGAGCTGATTCGGGTCGATCACCTTCGTCTCATTCGCATAGGTCGCTTGCCCCGCACCCTGGGGAGCTTCCTCGACATCGCCAACGCAGTTCGAAGCCCCAACAGAGCCTCCCGGGTGCATGGGAGCGGGGCGTAAGGGATAGAAAGCAATGCCTCGTCGTCGCGTAGTAGCCAAGCGCAAGATCCTTCCCGATCCGAAGTTCCAGGACCGCCTCGTCACGAAGTTCGTGAACGACCTGATGCGCAAGGGGAAGAAGTCCATCGCCGAGCGGGTGTGCTACGGCGCCTTCGCCCTCATCGAGGAGCGTGCGAAGGAGGATCCCCTCAAGACCTTCAAGAAGGCCCTGGACAACGTCAAGCCCGTGCTCGAGGTGAAGAGCCGCCGCGTCGGTGGCGCCACCTACCAGGTTCCCGTGGAGGTCCGTCAGGACCGCCGCGTGGCGCTGGGCATGCGCTGGATCATCACCTACGCGAAGGCGCGCGGTGAGAAGACGGCCATGGAGAAGCTGGCCGGCGAGATCATGGACGCCGCCAACAACCGTGGCAACGCGGTGAAGAAGCGCGAGGACACGCACAAGATGGCCGAGGCCAACAAGGCCTTCGCCCACTACCGCTGGTAGTCCTCGGTTTGACGCAGTGCCCGGCACCCGGATGCGGCCCCCCGCGTCCGGGTGTTTCCGGTCTTTGACATCCGTTTACGTGAGTTCGTGGTTGGAAGGGCAGGGGAGCACGCCCGTTCCCGTTCTTGGAGAGGTTCGGAGAAATGCCTCGCGAGTATCCGCTCGAGCGCTATCGCAACATCGGCATCATGGCGCACATCGATGCCGGCAAGACCACGACCACGGAACGGATCCTGTTCTACACGGGAGCCATCCACAAGATGGGCGAGGTGCATGAAGGCACCACGACCACGGACTGGATGGTGCAGGAGCGTGAGCGCGGCATCACGATCACCTCGGCCGCGATCACCGCCTTCTGGACCCGGAGCGATCAGAAGTTCCGCATCAACATCATCGACACGCCGGGGCACGTGGACTTCACCATCGAGGTGGAGCGCTCGTTGCGCGTGCTGGACGGGGCCATCGCGGTCTTCGACGGCGTGAACGGTGTCGAGCCCCAGTCCGAAACGGTCTGGCGCCAGGCGGACAAGTACAAGGTCCCCCGCATCTGCTTCATCAACAAGATGGACCGGGTGGGCGCGGACTTCACGATGTCCGTCAACTCCATCAAGGAGAAGCTGGGCGCGCGTCCGGTGCGTCTGCAGCTCCCGCTGGGCGCCGAGGAGAAGCACCGCGGTGTCATCGACCTGGTGCGGATGAAGGCGCTCGTGTTCCACGACTCGGAGCAGGGCAGCCGCTTCGACGTGGTGGACATCCCCGAGGAGTTCCGCGAGGAGGCCGACGCGGCCCGCGCCGAGCTCGTCGAGACGGCCGCCGAGCAGGACGACGCGCTCACCGAGAAGTTCCTCGAGGGCCAGGAGCTCACCGAGGAGGAGATCCGCGCCGCCATCCGCAAGGGCTGCCTGTCCCTGCGGATCTTCCCCGTGTTCTGTGGCTCGGCCTTCAAGCACAAGGGCGTGCAGCCGCTGCTGGACGCGGTGGTGGACTACCTGCCCAACCCGCTGGAAGTGCCGCCGGTGCACGGCAAGAGCCCCAAGGGCGAGGACGAGACGCGCGAGACGAGCGACAAGGCGCCCTTCAGCGCGCTGGTCTTCAAGATCATGAATGATCCGTCGTTCCAGTCGCAGACGCTCACGTTCCTCCGGGTGTACTCGGGGAAGCTGGAGGCGGGCGGCGCGGCGTGGAACTCGGTGAAGGGCAAGCGCGAGCGCATCAGCCGCCTGGTGCAGATGCGCGCGGACAAGAAGGACGAGGTCCAGGAGGTCTACGCCGGCGACATCTGCGCGGTGGTGGGCCTGAAGCTGGCCAGCACGGGCGACACGCTCTGCGACGACAAGCACCCCATCATCCTGGAGCGGATGGAGTTCCCCGAGCCCGTCATCGACGTGGCCATCGAGCCGAAGTCCACGGCGGACCAGGACAAGATCATCACGAGCCTGGCGCGTCTGGCGATGGAGGATCCGTCCTTCCGCGTGAAGACGAACGAGGAGACGGGGCAGACCATCATCGCCGGCATGGGCGAGCTGCACCTGGAGATCATCGTCGACCGGCTCCTGCGCGAGTTCAAGGTGGACGCCAACGTGGGCAAGCCCCAGGTGGCCTACCGCGAGACGATCACCAAGGCGGTGCAGAGCGAGGGCAAGTACATCCGCCAGACGGGTGGCAAGGGTATGTACGGCCACATCAACCTGCGGGTGATGCCCAACGAGCCCGGCGCGGGCTTCGCCTTCGAGAACCAGATCGTCGGTGGGGTGGTGACGAAGGAGTTCATCGACGCGGCGAGGCAGGGCGTCCAGGAGGCCATGCAGAGCGGCCCCATCGCGGGCTACCCGATGCTGGACGTGAAGGTGGAGGCCTACGACGGCTCGATGCACGACGTGGATTCCAACGAGATGGCGTTCAAGATCGCCGGCTCGATGGCCTTCCGGGACGCCGTGCGGACCGCCGATCCCGTGCTCCTCGAGCCCATCATGGACTGCGAGATCGTCACCCCGGACGACTTCACGGGCGACGTCATTGGCGACCTGAACGGTCGCCGCGGGAAGATCATGGGCATGGAGCCCCGGCCGGGAGGCGTGCAGGCAATCCACGCCCAGGTGCCGCTCGCCAAGATGTTTGGGTACTCGACCGACCTGCGCAGCCGCAGCCAGGGAAGAGCCACCTACACCATGCGGTTCAGCCACTACGCGCCGGCATCGAAGGACGCGTTGAACCGCTGATTTGACCGGTCCCTTGTAGAGGGGCCGGGCGATTTAGATTGACGTTTCCGCGGGTTTGGAGCACGACGCAGCACCTTTTCTCGATTCGGCCGGAAACCCGGCCTCGCGAGGAGCAGCAATGAGTAAGGAAAAGTTCGAAAGAACGAAGCCGCACGTGAACATCGGCACCATCGGTCACGTGGACCACGGCAAGACGTCCCTGACGGCGGCCATCACCAAGGTGCTGGCGAAGACGGGCGGCGCGACGTTCCTCGCGTACGACCAGATCGACAAGGCCCCCGAGGAGCGCGAGCGCGGCATCACCATCTCCACGGCGCACGTGGAGT